>JBDLIZ010000079.1:0-14138 GCA_039714615.1 Pseudomonadota bacterium
ACTGGGCGGCGCCATGGGAAGACGACAGCGGCAAAAACAGCAGGCACAGGCACAACAGGACCAGGCGTCGCAGCAAAAGGCCGAGCTGGAGCAGAAAAGCGTCGCCTTTAACCGCGCTTATTCAGCCTGTCTGGAGGGGCGTGGTTACACGATCAAGTAGCCGCTTTTTAAATCGGCAATTTCTCATACCTCTATCTAAAAGGGCAATCTGCGTTTGACCTTCACGCTTTGCCAGTCCTGGTAACCCATATCCGGTACATCTGGCGATGACCAAGGCCGCGGGTGCGGGCCATGGACACAGTGCAGGCCTTTATGGGCTCGCGCTGGCGCGAGATTGATGATTTCATTGTTGTGGGTGGCTCCAAGAGAGGCTGGACTACCTGGCGCTTGCCGCCGCGGTGGACCCCCGGGTCAGGGCCATCGTGCCGGCCTTGATCGATCTGCTGAATCTTGAGCAGCAATTCATTCACCATTGGGAGGCTTATGGTTTTTACACCCCGGCGGTCAAGGATTATGTAGAGTTCGACCTTCCCTGCAGGTCTCTTACTCCTGCAGGTCAGGAGTTGCTTGGCATTATCGATCCTTATAGCTATCGAGAGTGCTACACCATGCCCAAGCTCATTTTAAATTCTGCTGGCGATCAACTCTTTGTTTCCGATTCCTCGCGTTATTACTATGATGACTTGCCCGAAACCAAATCGCTTCGATACAGTGTCAAGCCCTTTCGACTCATTATACAAATGTAAAGATAATACCCTCATTCTGATCGGTCCCACCAATAGTAGTCCTTGAGGAGGAATAAGTCGTATCGATTGATGCCGTTACCGTAGTTCGCACGCTCACCATGGCCAGCCTGATTGGCTTGCTGTTGGCCGTGGGGCTGAGACTGACCGCCGGTCAGTTGGTCGAGTCGTTAAGGAGGTGCCGGCTAAGCTATATCCTGCTCGCGAATTTTGTGGGAGTGCCCCTGATTGTGGTGCTGCTGGTCCAGCTGTTCCATCTTGAGGCCGAACTCGCGCTCGGAATGATCCTGCTTGGAGCCGCGCCGTTTGCCCCAGTGGTTCCGGTGTTTGCTAAAATGGTCCGGGCGGACCTCGCGCTCGCAGCAGGACTGACCTCCCTGATACCTTTTCTTTCGGCCTTTCTGTCGCCGATTGTGTGCGTTTGTGCAATCCAGGTTGTATCCGGTGCCGGAAACTTACGGTTCAATGTGTTGGGAATTCTAGGTACTTTACTGGCCACCATCACTGCTCCGCTCCTTATCGGCGTGGCTGTCAATCATTTAGCCCCAGGTTTCAAACGGCGAGTCCTGCGACCAGTGGAGATTGTATCTGAAGCCACCGGAGCACTGTCGCTGATCGTAGTGACCATAATCGAATTCTACTCTATTGTGGAAATAGGCTGGGTGCCGCTTTTGGCGATGCTGATAAGCTGCGAATTATCCCTTGCGCTGGGATATTTTTCCGGCGGTAGCGAGCGAGCCGTCCGCCGCGTGGTTGCCTTGGGCACCAGTAATCGAAACATCGCGCTAGCCTTGCTTTTAGCTATTGATAGCTTTGCCGGGACGGACGTTGTGCCTACTGTCGTTGCCAACGGACTGCTGCTGATTCTGTTGGGATTGCTGCATGTGGCGTTCTGGCGCTTCAACCAAGACAGGAAACGTGGCCCCTAGTCTCTCCTGGCTTTTTGGGTCAGAGGAGGGCGTTTGGCCTCCTCTGACCCGATCAGTTTAGCCTCTTTCAGACTCATTTCATATTGGAAGACTTACAGTTGAGGTTATTGCAAAGCTGTATAAAATATATACAGTCATGCTCTATCTAGAAAAATTCGAGGACAAAAGGTCTATATGCAGTGGCATCGATCGAATTTCGTACAATTATACAAGAGGTTCAGTTGTAAAGAAAAAACCCGCATTCTTATCGATCCCTAGTTGTTTGACCGGTAAAATGGGAATGTGCCTTCAGACTTTCCGCAGCAGGCGGCTCAATCGCAATTTTTGGTCTTTGTGTATATTAATTTGAAGCTGTTCAGCAAGGCACTGTATCTGTCCCTTTTCAAGAGCCGGTTCAGCCTTCGTCGCTGGGCTTATGTCTGGCTCTTCACCGTGCTTTTCTGGGTGATGTGGCTGATCGTAGCTTTCGGACGGGCACTGGATCACCTCATCTTCCCGGGCTTTCGCCGGCAACCGATCACCAGGCCGGTGTTCATTGTCGCCCCGCCACGAAGCGGTACAACCCTGACCCAGAAATTGATGAGCCTGGACGACGATCGGTTCGTTCATGTAAAGCTTTACCAGACTATTTTCCCCTCTGTGGTCTATCAGCGCTTCTTTGACGGCATCGTTTGGATGGATCGGCACACCGGGCAGGTCCTTTCCAGACTCACAAATTGGATGGAAAAGACATTCTTTGGCGGCTGGGACGATATGCACAAGCTGCGTTTCAACCAACCGGAAGAGGATGACGGTTTCTTTGTTTACAGCTTTGTGACTGAAGCCATTTACCTGTTATTCCCGTATGTGGATGAACTCTGGGCAGCAGGCTTCCCGGACGCCCTGCCGGCGGATGACCGCCGCAAGCTGATGCGCTATTATAAAAGTTGTCTGCAGCGTCATCTGTTCGCCAACGGGCCGGACAAAATATTGTTGTCCAAAGCGACCCAATCCTCCGGTGCAGTGGAGTCGCTGCGGGAGGCCTTTCCCGATGCGCGGTTCATTACCATCATTCGGCATCCTTATCAATCTATTGCCTCGCACGTTAGCGTATTCTATCCTGTCTGGCGTGTGCATTCCCCGGATATTGCTAAAGATTCACCGGTGTCGAGATCCTACGCTCGACTGGCACTGCGCTGGTACCAGCACCTTTTTGAGTTTGGATTGCGGATGGAACCCGGGCACTATTATTGCGTAGACTACCGCGACTTGATCCGAGACCCGCGGGAAGCGCTTGAGACGCTCTACCAGCACTTTGGTTGGGGTTTGAGCGACGCATTCCGCGCCCGTCTCGAGGCGGCGACACAGCGGCAGCGGACCTTCAAGAGCGCGCACCATTACACCCTGGAGGAATTTGGACTCTCCAAAGAATGGATTCAGGAGGAATTGGGCACCCTTCTTGACCACTATTCATTGGCACGATGAGAATCCCAAGATATATCGGACTGCAAAGTTTTGCGGTATCGATTCAAGTCCACGAGATACAGGTAGCAGTAGAATTTTAGAGCATGGATATTGATAATACGAAGCCTGATCGGCTGAATATACGGGCGCTGCTCAAGGCGCATGAGGGGCGGAATTACGAACTCCAGACTGAGCACATCAACCCGGTGGCGGTTCGAACTCTGAAAACCATCGGTTTTGACCGCTGCTACGTGCGAGCCGAAGGCCCTTATCTTTGGGATGTTCAGGGTACGAAATACCTGGATATGTTATCCGGTTACGGGGTGTTCGGTTTAGGCCGGAATCATCCTGAAGTAGTGCGGATCTTGCAGGAATTTCTTGATACCAGCTATCCGAGTCTGGTGAAGATGGGGATGCCGCTACTCTCCGGGCTGCTGGCTGAGGAATTGAAGAAGCGTATGCCGGTGCCCCTGGATAGGGTTTTTTTTACCAATTCAGGTGCCGAAGGGATTGAAACGGCAATCAAGTACGCCCGATGCGCCACTGGGCGGCCAGGGATTGTTTACTGTAATAAAGCATTTCATGGTCTAACCTATGGCGCGCTCTCCCTCAATGGCGACCAGAGTTTTCGCCAGGGATTCGAGCCTTTTCTGACCGATTGCCGGAAGATTCCCTTCAGCGATCTGGATGCGCTGGAGCAGGAACTTAGTCGCGGTGACGTGGCTGCATTCGTGGTGGAACCGGTGCAAGGCAAGGGTGTAAACATTCCGTCACCCGCCTATCTGCGCGAAGCGGCCCGGCTTTGCCACCAATACGGTGCATTGTTGGTGGACGATGAAGTCCAGGCGGGCATGGGCCGGACCGGTCGTTTCCTGGCCATCGAACATGATGGCGAGGTGGATGCGGATATCGTGGTGCTGGCCAAAACCCTTTCCGGCGGATTCGTGCCGATGGGCGCGGTGTTATGTAAGAAATGGATTTACGAAAAGGTCTTTTCCAGCATGCAACGCTCGGTTGTGCACAGTTCCACCTTCAGTGAGGGCAGCCTGGCCATGGCGGCCGGACTGGCCACCCTCGACGTCCTGGATCGCGAGGGTCTGATCCAGCGGGCCGAAACCATGGGCAACCGGTTGGGCGAAGGACTGCGGGCATTGATTCCGCGGTTCGAGTTTCTCAAGGAAGTGCGTTGGCGCGGCCTGATGATCGGCATTGAGCTTGGCCCGCCCCAGTCGCTGGCGCTGAAGACGGCCTGGAGGATCACGCACAAGCTGGATGAGAGCCTGTTTCCGCAAGCCGCCATCATTCCACTCTTGGACAAGCACCACATCCTCACCCAGGTGGCGGGACATCATAGTGACGTCATCAAATTACTCCCATCCTTTGTCATCGGCGAAGAAGATGTGCAATGGTTTCTGAAGGCGTTCGAAGATGTCATGGTGCAAATGCACAAGTTTCCCGGAGCGGCCTGGGAGGTCCTGATCGACATTGGCCGGATGTCGCTGACCCGCCGGCCGCGTCACTCCAGGATTTCGAACAGCCGGGAAAGCGCCTCGGAAGGGCCATCTGCAGCCTCATGCGTGGATAAGGGTGGATCTTAAATGGGGTATAATACTACGGCGCCCTTGAGTCAGTCCCACCCGCTTCACGAATCCTATGCTGAGCTTATTGCGTGCCACGAGTGTGACACGCTGAACCAGATTCCTGCGCTGACACCCGGACGTAAGGCGCGCTGTCGCTGCTGTAGCGCCGTTCTGCTTCGCTACCCCAAGGGTGGTCTGGATCGCCCCATTGCCCTGTATATTACCGCGTTGCTCCTATTGCTGCTGTCGAATGCCTTTCCTTTCCTGTCGCTGGAAATCCAGGGTCGCTCGGAGGAGACCAATATTTTCGGCGCTTCTTGGGCACTGTATGGCGCAGGTATGGGTGAACTGGCCGTGGTGGTGTTTATCACCAGTATTCTGGCACCGGCATTACTGATTACCAGCAGCCTGTATGTCTTGCTGGGTGTGCGCTTGCGCGGGTCACTGCCCGGCATACGAATCCTCTTGTCCTGGATCAGCCAGCTCGAGCCCTGGGTGATGCTGGATGTATTTATCCTGGGTGTGCTGGTGGCTTTTGTAAAGTTGGGTAGTATGGCAACCATGCATATCGGTATCTCGCTGTTTGCCTTTGTCGGTCTGATCCCGGTGACTGCGGCCGCGCAGTCGGCGTTTGAACCGCATCTGCTGTGGCAGCAGATCGGATTCCGCAGGGTCAAATATCGTGCGGGCTAGAGATGTGGGGCTGGCAAGCTGTCACAGCTGCGGCTTGCTGCTGCACCTTCCCAGTGCCGCATATACCCACTGCCCGCGTTGCGGGTCGGATATGCATTATCGCAAACCCAACAGTATCAGCACGACCTGGGCGTTTTTGCTGGCCTCCATAATCGCTTATCTGCCGGCCAACCTGTATCCGGTCATGACGGTGATTTCCCTTGGCGAAACCCAGTCCGATACCATCATGAGTGGTGTGATCTACCTGTTTTTGCACGGGGACTGGCCGCTGGCGTTGATTGTTTTCGTGGCCAGTGTCCTGGTGCCGCTGCTGAAGATGGTTACCCTCGTGTATTTGCTGATCACGGTGCAGCGAAAGTCACACCTACGCCGCCAGCAGCGTACCCACCTTTACCGGATGGTCGAACTGGTAGGACGCTGGTCGATGGTCGACATCTTTGTCGTGGCGCTGCTGGTGGCCCTGGTCAATGTAGGCAACGTCGCGACCATTGAGCCCGGGGTGGGTGGGATTGCGTTTGCCGCCGTGGTTATACTCACCATGTTTGCGGCCACCAGTTTTGACCCTCGGCTGATCTGGGATAATTAGTACGCGAGTAAAATAAGAGGAAAAAATGGTGATCTCAAAGCAACCGCCTGATCTTGAAGATGTACCTGATGCCATCGTCGATGAGGAGCGCAAGGGATTTCCAGTCGTGTGGTTGTTGCCGCTGGTCGCGCTGCTGGTGGGCGGATGGCTGTTTTACAAAACCATGTCCGAGAAAGGTACCGAGATCACGATCCATTTCGAGACCGCCGAAGGTATTGAAGAGGGTAATACCCAGATCAAGTTCCGCAATGTAACGGTTGGCAAGGTCGATGAAATTGGGATTTCAGATGATTTGAAATCAGTGGTATTGACGGCAACGATGAAGGCCGGGGCGGACCCGTATCTGACCGATGCCAGCCGCTTCTGGGTGGTGAAACCGCGTATTGGCGCGCAGGGGGTAACCGGGTTGGGTACCTTGCTCAGTGGTGCCTATATCGCCTTTGAGCCCAACGCAACCGGTAAGCGGCAGGAGGCATTTGTCGGCTTGGAAAAACCGCCGATCGTGAGTCAGGACAAGCAAGGGACTCGGTACCAACTGCGCACAAAAACACTGGGGTCACTGTATGTGGGTGCACCGGTCTATTTCCGTCAATTCAAGATCGGGGAAGTGACCGACTACAAGTTGGCGGTCGATTACAGCCAGGTGGATGTGGGTATCTTTGTTCAGGCGCCGTACGATAAACATGTACGTGAACGGACCCGTTTCTGGAACGTCGGCGGCGTCAGCATGTCCATGGACGCATCAGGCGTCAAAGTGGAGATGGAATCCCTGGTGGCCTTACTCAGTGGTGGTATAGCCTTTGAGACGCTTGCGGAATTTGCCGATAAGCCAATAGCCGAGGAGGGGACCGTTTTCCAGCTCTACAAGAGTCGTGCAGAGAGTCTGGAACAACCGATTACCGAGGTTATCACTTATGCACTGAAATTCACCGGTACGGTGCGTGGACTCAGTATTGGTGCGCCGGTGGAGTATCGCGGCATTCGCGTCGGTACGGTGAAAAACCTCGCGGCCGGTGAAGATCCAGTGTATGAGCGGATTATAAGTCCGGTGGTGATCATCGATATCGAGCCCGAACGGATCATGGTATTTCCTGATGTGGAAGACAGTGAAGCGAGGAGCAGGCTTTTATTCGAGGAATTAGATAAGAATCCACAGCAACGGATAGAATTCCTGGTCGAGAAGGGGCTGCGTGCACGCTTGGAGACGGGGAGCCTGGTGACCGGCAAGCTGTTCGTGAATCTCGATATTTTTCCCGATGTCCAACCCGCGACGGTGATCAAGGGTGGGCGGTATCCGCAGCTCCCCACCTTGCCGACTTCATTGCAGAGCATCATCGCCAGAGTTGACAACGTACTTAAAACGATAGAACAAAGCGATATTCCGGGGACGCTGGAAAATTTCAATGTGCTAATGCTTTCGACAAACAGCCTGGTGTCCACGCTTGAGCGGAATGCGCCGGGCCTGTTCAAAGATATAGATGAAGCACTGCAGGCTGTCGATAGCACCTTGTCGACCTTTGAGGCAAGCGCTTCGGCGGATGGAGAGATTAGTAACCAGCTTCAGCATACGATGAAAGAAATCGCTGCAGCGGCACGTTCGATTCGGTTGTTGGTAGAATACCTGGAACGCCATCCCGAGGCGATGTTGAAAGGCAAGAGTGGCAACCCGTGAAGGATTCCATAATGAAAAAACAACGTTTATGGTTCGTTATTGCACTGCTGATATTGCAGGCCGGCTGCAGTCTCGGTACGCCGACGCGCCCATCAGAGTTTTATGTATTGAGCGTTGATCCGGGGCAACC
Source organism: Pseudomonadota bacterium (assembly GCA_039714615.1). GTDB lineage: Bacteria > Pseudomonadota > Gammaproteobacteria > JAAEPA01 > JAAEPA01 > JAAEPA01. The sequence goes on from JBDLIZ010000079.1 coordinate 7,777, forward strand.
GGTCAGTGCTCGCGGCGATTCGACTAAATCTCTGTCCCTGGGTCTGGGTCCCTTATCGATGCCGGACGTTTATGAGCGGCCGCAGATCGTCACCCGACCCAACCCCAATCAGGTCAACCTTGCGGAATTCGACCGCTGGGCGGGTGACCTGGAAAGGAACCTGGAGCAGGTGCTGGCCCAGAACTTGATGAGCCGCCTGAACACCGACAGCGTGTTCGTCTACCCCTGGTCGAGTCGCGATGAACTCGATTTTCAGGTTACCGTGCGCTTCTTTCGTTTTGATGGTGAACTTGGATATGTTGCGCGGATAGAGGGTGTGTGGCGGCTGCGGGACTGGAAGCGGGGCTGTGAGCTTGCCACCCGCAGCTTCCAGATCAATGAACGGCCTGATGGCAAAGGCTATCCGGCGTTGGTGAGAGCCATGAGCACCGGGGTGGCGCAGTTAAGCCAGGAGATTGCGGAACAGGTGGTTGTGACCGAACCGGGTTGTGCGGAATAACAAATCCCTCTCCAGGATCTAGGAGCCTGTCGGACTTAGGTGATCGTAGCGAGGGAAAGGCGGTTTGAGGCAGATTTGTCGATCATTTGAGGCGAATAGCGGTAGCGTGTAACGAAAAGGATCGACAAATCTGTCCAAATCCGGCTTTTCCGCAGTAGATCGTCCTAAGTCCGCCAGGATCCTTAAAGTGTAAAGCAGGATGATCAGTCCCAATTTATGACATATTCGGGTTAACATTCATAGATGACCCCAATCGATTATCTGAAATTAGCACTTGTATTGCTTGCCGTCACCTTGACCCTGACAGGCTGTGCCGCAACAGGCACCTGGCAAGAAGCCGATACAACGGATTACAAGGAACGGCTGCAGACCCAAACCGATGGCGGTGTACGGGTTTCGACCAGTGTGCTTTCGGCGAGTGAGTCACAGGCCATCTATGGTGTCCCGCTTGCCGAGAAAGGCATTCAACCCGTCTGGATTGATGTCGAAAACCGCGATGACATCGCCTACTGGCTGCTGTCTCCAGGACTGGATCCGAACTTCTTTCCGGCATCCGAGGCTGCAGACGCATTTGCTCGGTTCGATGATATCAGCAAGAATAAGGAACTCGAACAGCACTTCCGGCAACTGGCCTTCAAAAACCCGGTCACACCCGGCGCCACGGTCTCGGGATTCATCCTCACCAATCTGGACGAGGGTGTTAAAATGGTTGAGGTAGATCTGGTCGCCAGTGGTCACCTCAAGACCTTTTCCTTTCTTACCGCTGTCCCCGGCTTCCGTGCTGATTTTAAAGGCAAGCAACTCGAGACCAGCACATTCTATGCGCCCGATGAGATCATCGATTACACTGATGACGCTGCGTTTCGGGCCGTCCTTGAGGCCTTGCCCTGCTGCGTCACCAACAAGAAGGGCACACGTAATGGCGACCCGCTCAATCTGGTGATCGTCGGCGGGAAACAAGATGCATTTCCCGCACTGGTGCGGCGTGGCTGGCACTTGACTGAGGCCACCTACATCGGATCGATCAAGAGGATGATCAACTCGGTGCTTTCGGGAGAACGCTACCGCTATGCCCCGATCAGCCCATTGTACCTGTACGGGCGCCCCCAGGATCTCGCAATGCAAAAGGCACGTGATACGGTTCACCAGCGTAATCACCTGCGTCTCTGGCTAAGCCCGATGCGTTACCATGGTCAATCGGTATGGGTCGGCCAGATCAGCCGTGATATCGGCACCCGTCTCACGATCCATTCGCCCTATCTGACAACACACAAGATCGACCCGAATGTCGATGAAGCATTACTGGCAGTGATACAGGATCTCGCCTATTCACAGTATCTTGCTAGGTTCGCCCTGGTCAATGGGGTCGGCGCCGCGCCCAAGAGCGCTCCACGTGAAAACCTGACCACCGATCCCTATTACACTCTCGGGTATCGTGGGGTGCTGTTTTTTGACAAACGCTCCACCGCACTTGCGGATATCGAATTTCTACCTTGGGAAGGAAGGGCGGGTGGTATGGTCGAGGCAGCGAGCGGCTCTGGCAGCCAATGAGTTCCCCGGCCACATCCACAGCATGCCAGCAAGCGAACCGGAACGTCTCGCGACAGTCTACCGGTCTTGTTATCTCATGCTTGCTGTTCCTGGAATTGATTGGTTGTGCGACCTGGCAGATACCGAAGTCGATCGATGACAGGGTCTTACGCGAGCGCGCGGTAACGGCTACGGTCAGGGATGTTCAGGTCAACGCTGCCGTGCTCAGCATTGAAGACAACCAGAAATTTTTTAGTGCCAACATCAATGACACGGGTGTACAGAGTGTCTGGGTAGAGATTGTGAATAACTCAGCGCACACACTGTGGCTGTTGCAATCGGGAACCGACCCGGACTATTTTTCGCCGCTGGAGGTGGCCTGGTCACTGCACAAGCCATTATCCCATGACACCAATAGTAAAATAGATGATCATTTTGATGACCTGAGCTTCAAAAACCCCATACCCCCGGGAGAGACACGTAGCGGTATCCTGTATACCAACCCGCATTACGGTGCGCGGGTTCTCAATATTGACTTGCTTGGCCAACAGACGATCTTTCCCTTCACCCTGTTCCTTCCGGTGCCGGAAGACCTAGTCAATGAGAAGAAGACCGACATATCAGCACGCTTTGCCGAATCGCGGAACAATGATTATCAGGATGAATCGGCATTTCGGACGGTGCTGGAGCAGTTACCCTGTTGTGCGAACGATACGCGTGGTTCAATCGCGGGGGATCCTATCAATGTCATCATTATCGGCGAGCTTACCGATATCGCGGCGGCACTGGTACGCCGTGGTTTCCGCCGCGATCCGCAACAGCAGGACAAGACACAACAGGTCTTCGGTCGACAACCGGACCTGGTGTTACGCAAGGCAGGACAAGGCGGTGTACCTGCAAACTGGATGCGTCTGTGGGTGGCGCCACTGCGTTACCAGGGTCAGCCCGTCATGCTTGTCCAGTCCGGGCGGCCAGTGGGGGGGCGCTTTCGGCCAGCCGATAACGGGAAGCCGGTAATGCACCCGGATGTCGATGAAACACGCAGTCTTGTTATACAGGATATGTTGTATTCGGGCGGCCTCGCAAAGCTGGGGTTTGTCGAGGGTGTGAATCCGGTGACCGTTGAACAACTGAGCAATCACCCCGATAAGTTTACCTACCATAGCGATGGCTTGCGTGCGGTGCTCTTTTTTGTTACCCGACCCCTTTCACTTTCAGATGTGGAAATCCTTGACTGGGTCCCCGCCCTCGAACGCCAAGCAGCCGAGGCGGCTGAAAATAATTCGCAACAGAAAACCGATGCGCAGCATGCACACTAGTAGCCTGATCTGTTCATGCCCGCGCGTGAACGGGGGATGTCATCTGTTTTTCCAACGTTTGCTCCCTGTTCTTGCAACCCTCATCCTGATCGGCTGCGCATCCAAACCGCTGATGCCCTACACCACTGACACCACGCCACTGGTGTTGGTGCCGGCGGTGCAGTCCGGCGAGCAGGACAAGCGCGGACGCTTTCGGGAGATCTTTTGCGAAGTTCTCGAGGCGCGCGGAAATAGTGTGCCTGACTACCGCCCCTGTGACGAGGCACTGACCCGCGTAGGCAATGAGCCCCCCGGCACCGGCGAACCCGTCAATCTGGGCCAGTCGAAACGTCGACTGGTCACCTTCTTCGTGCCCGGCATAGGCTGGGACTGTTTCTCGGAGTGGCTGGACATGCAGGACACGATATCCGAACATGTCCGTCAGTTCGGCTATGATATGGTCACCCTGGACGTTGATGGCCTATCCAGCAGCGCCGACAATGCGCGCCAGATCCGCGACGCCATCATGGCGATGCCGAGCGAGGGCACACAGCCTGACCTGGTTCTGGTCGGTTATTCAAAGGGCGCACCGGACATTCTCGAAGCCGTCGTCAACTACCCGGAAATCCATGACCGGGTCGCCGCCGTGGTCAGTGCTGCCGGCGCGGTGGGGGGATCGCCACTGGCAAACGACGCAGAGCAGTCACAACTCAACATGCTGCAACATTTCCCGGGAGCAACATGCAAACCGAGCGATAGCGGCGCGCTGGAAAGCCTGCGACCGGCGACGCGCATGGCCTGGCTTGCAGAAAACACCCTGCCTGACGGGATCGCCTATTATTCACTGATGACCTTCCCGAACCCGGGGCGCATTTCGTCCATTCTCCGCAGTAGTTACAGGAAGATCGGGAAAGTGGATGCCCGTAACGACAGCCAGGTCATTTTCTACGATCAGTTCATCCCGGACAGCACGCTGGTTGCTTATCTCAATGCCGATCACTGGGCACTTGGAGTACCGATAGCACGTACCCACAGCACCGTAGGTTCAATTCTGGTTGACCAGAACGAGTACCCCCGCGAGGCCCTCCATGAAGCGTTACTCCGTTTCATAGAGGAGGATTTACAGAATGCTGGAAAGTAATACATGTAGCTCAAGCACTGCTGTGCGGTTCCTATTATGTGAAATCCACTTTACAAGTGAATTTGTAGCCTACACCTCGAATCGTCTGGATAAGCTTCGGATGTTTTAAATCATCCTCAATTTTAGCTCTTAGTTTTCCCACTAGGACGTCGATACTGCGATCTTGTGGAGCCCATTCCCGTCTCGACACCAGTTCGATGATTTTATCCCGTGTCAGGGCACGACCGTGATGTGTGACGAGAACATAGAGCAGATTCCACTCGTGGGTAGTCAGATATACCTTAGTAGCGTTCGGTGACGTTAGTTCGTGTCCTATCAGATCAAGTTGCCAACCGGTGAAGTGGGCTACGGCATATTCGTGATCGTGATTGGACACGTGAGCCTGTTTCTGTGGGACTCGCCGAAATATACAACGTACGCGTGCCAGTAGTTCTCTGTCGTCAAACGGTTTCGTTATATAGTCGTCAGCCCCAAGCTCCAAGCCGACCACTTTGTCGACTAAGTTAGTCTTTCCAGTGAGCATGATGATGGGTACATTGGATTGTGCGCGCAATGATCTGGCTATTGAGAAACCGTCTTCTCCGGGCAACAAGATATCGAGGATCACTAAGTCCGGTAACTCCACAGCCATAAGTCGTTGCAGCTCTGCGCTATTTGTGGCCGTACGCACAATATACCCTTCACAGCCAAGGTAACTGCTCACCAGCCGACAAATCCTAGGATCGTCGTCTAGCACAAAAATTTTTTTTGCTCTAGTATCCATTTATTTAATGAGTCTTACAATTAAGAGCCCTTCATCAAATGATGAGGGATGTATGACTGCTTATTAATATTGTGATCTGGAGATAATCAAATACTGCTGGTGGAACACGCTGACTTTTATATTGTTTATATCTCACTATACGCCCTATAAAATAGCCAAATTATCTTTTTTTTAAGAATCATTAAAGTTGCAGTTTGCTATTACAACTGAAATATAGCTCATAACTGCCCTATTCGTTAGAGTTTCTTCAAATATTTCAATTTCAGATTGTGCAAAAAATACACATGTTGGCTGGACTAAGGAATGGCTCAACAATAACTTATCCCCCCCCCCCTCGCGTCCCATCTTCAGCCCGTTTTTCTAGCGATCTTTAATGGCAAAAGCCCAACACGAACAACTACTCCTGCCGTTTTACTCCATTAGATCAACCAAATACAGACCAAATTTGAGCACAATAGCCCCAAGTTATTGCCGAACCCTTACTTATGGGTTGCCATGCACCGTAGCAAGTCCACTGGCTTAGGGCCAGACTCATTCAACTGTCAAGGTGGCATTTAACGTCGTATCTGTTTCGCCAATTCGAACGGCTTTATGATCTGAGAGCCTGGCACTTTCCAGAACTTTACAAAACTTTACTATAAATGCATTGAAGCTAAACACACCGCTTATGTCTGGTTGCTAGTATCTAAACCAAGGATTTGGAAATTAGCTTACGCAAATAATGGAGGTGTGCTATGAAAAAGATTTTGATGAATGTCCATCCGAACTATATTGATCAAGATGCGGTAGAGCATATTGCAGACTTCACGAGCAAGACTCAATCTGCGATTGAGGTACTGCATGTGATCGAGGACTATCCACAAGACCTGCACGAATGGTGGAATGTGCGTTACCCGGTCAGGCTTTATGAGGAAATCGTCAATAAACGTCAGGAGTTTATGGACAGCATTGTGGAACGTATCAAGAGGGCGGGTGTTCAAAATGTCACAACGAAGCTACGCTGGGGTTCTGAATTACAAGAGATTACCCGAGAGGGCACTGGTTCAGTCCAATTACCTCGTAACTTGTTGATTAACAGGTTAAAGACTGAAGGTCAGGCGTTTTTCTGGAGTCTCAAGGCCTGTTCCCATG
>JBDLIZ010000080.1:0-13876 GCA_039714615.1 Pseudomonadota bacterium
AGAGTCTCTCGTTCTATACCTACGCTTTCACCCTGCTGATATAGTTTGCTACGTCCTGCCCCCGCGTAGAGGCGAATCGCCTCTTTGTTATAACGATTAGCCAGAGCATCCGCTACCCATTTGGCAGTATCATAGTACTGACTGAATATGATGACGCCATGATCCAGCCATTTCTCAACTTCCAAATAGTGAGTGATCGCTCGCAATTTGGGATCGCCCTCGACCTGTTCCAGCCGATGAATCAGTCTTTCAAGAACGACACACTCTTCACCGCTCTCTGCGGCAAGGTCGATCTCGCGATCATCTTCCTCCTCGTAGATGGTACGTCCTTCCAATAACGCCCTTGCCGTATTCAGTCCTGCGGCAATACTGGAACAGATCCGTTGCTCCATCAGGTTTTTCATAAAGCCGCCACCTTTACCACGCTTGGCGAGTGCCTTACCGAAGTTTCGTGCCTCGTCATAGGCTTCACGAAAATCATCGTTAGTACGCAGTGCCTGTCCTTCAAACAGAGCGTGATAAACCTGCAACTCTCGTGATAGGTTACTGTTTGGATGGATATCGACACCGATTTTCTTTAGCAGCTCCTCATTTTCCAATGTGGTGCGCTTTCTCAATACGACATGGCGGACAACAGGATTTTCCCGTTGAAAAAAAGGGGCACCTGCAATCTCTCTGCGCAATTCGTCCTCAAGGTCATCACGGGTATCACGGCTAAGTTCTGTATAGCTTCCTCCCTGCCACTGATTATCCACCATGCCAAGATCTTCACGGATCGCACTGTAGAGTTTTCTGGCTCGGTTCTCCTGTGTGGAATTAACCAAAGGTAACGGCGAACGCAATAGCTCCCAAGCGATGCCCGGCTCCATTACCTCCTGTTCACCAGAGAGAATCGGCAAGACCTCCCTAGGCCGATGCCACTTGGCAAGATCATGGCCCAACACAAAATGGCCACTCCCCTGGTGCAGAATGCCCACTAGATCCCATAGATCCTCCGGCTTTGTCTGGATAGGTGTCGCTGTACCCAGCAAAACATGATCAGAACGGGCGGCTATCTCATGCATAAATCCAAGCAGCTCGTTGGGTGTTCCCGCATCATGGCCGAAACCTTGACGACTTCTAGCCTTGTGCGCCTCATCCAGGATCACAAGGGCGTAACGCAACCCTAACAGATGCTGCTTTTCCTGAGAATCACGCATCATCAGGCCGGTGGAGACAATCCCGATCCGCAATGGACATTTGGCGATCTGCTCCTGTCCCGGCGGTGATATGGGTCGTTCTTCGTGGTTCCACCATGCCTTCTTCTGTGTGTTCCAGCGGGCACAGGGGATGCCCAGTTTGTCGATCATCTCAGTCTGCCACTGTTCACAGAGGGTCGCCGGAGCAAAGATGATGACCGGTTTGCGGCGTTTCTGCTCTTTTTCGATCAACAGACAAAGTGCAAGGGCCGCAGTACCCAAGGAAAGGGTTTTGCCCAACCCCACCTCGTCAGCCAGCAACAGCCGTACAAAGCTGTGATTATGATAGTGGGTAATGCATTCGGCGACAAAGCCCTGCTGCCAGGACTGCAGTGTCATCCCCTGCCGGTACATGGGGGATTCTATTAATGCGGCTGGGGCAACATTCTCATCGTCGTCGATCTGCTCAACAAGTACCTCATGGCGATGGCCTCGCCGTTTTACCTCACGAATCACCGCCTCGGGCAGAGGACGGGCAGCATTCCACAGAAAATCGAATTCCTCCTCAATCCAGGCGACTCCTTCAGAGGAATCATCTTCCCAAAGGATTTCGTAATGACGCTGCCAGCCGCTGCTGGTCTCATTCATCGAGCCGATAAAGCCCACTTTGCTGCCATCAGCCAGCATAATAACTCCCGCTTTGCCGTGGAGAAAACCACATATGCTGTCGGGCGCCACACGAATAACCTGGCCATGAGTAACAAGAAATTGATCCAACCGGCGGTAGCGGGAGCGATTCAACAGCGCCTCGGCCTCGATGGCATTCTCATTCCAGCGACCGATCATTTTGGCTTCACGCAGTTGCGCCACCTTCAGATCATCAGGTTGAATATCCACATTACAGACAATCTTGACCTCCGGAATCTCCTCGATCCATTCGTTTGCCACCTCAAACAGGGAACTGGTGAAGTAGCCCGCAATGCGTTTGTAGCTGCGTGCCCCCTTCAGGTGATCAAGCAGAAAAGTCTTGTCTAATTGGTAAGTACGTGATGAAAAACGGCGGATCGTCATGCGCTAAATTGATAAACTCTTAAACGCATTTATACCAACATATTTTATTCATGAAGTTCATATTGTTGGCTTTTAAAGTGTGTATTTATGTACTTCATCATTTCTTCAGCACCTAATTTGGTCGTACTTGGTCCTGTGCGTGTAAAAAACTCACCATCCGGGTTCTTTTTGTTTTTCAAGAAAACAGGTTCCGGCTTTTTTTGACAATTGACCTCGCAAATAGTCTGCCCCTGCGCAATATGGATTAAAGGTTCGACATAGGAAGCAGAATGTGGACCAAGCTGCTGCTTAACAACATTCATTAGATGAAGCATAAACTTATCCTCATTCTGGAAACCATCCAAACTCAGACCCAAAGCTTTACCATCATCATCAACCCCAATAAATAACTTGCCACCATTTGTATTCAAGAATGCTGCTATTGTCTTGATCGAAGCATGTGTAATTGCATCGTCATTCTTTTGTGCCTTAATGTTCCAGCGTAGTGTCGACTTAAACTCAACACTTTTACCCTCACCTGCTCCAATCAGCTTCTCGATGTATATTCTTGAAGAATCAGCGAAACCTAGAAAAGCTGTGCAGGTGCTGGCAATCTCAACAGCTTCTTTGTATGAATCTCTATGAATCTGATCTGGATGAATATCGCCATCTGGATCTCCAAAAACATGAAATGCAGTACTTCCAGCAAGAACGGCGTGAGCAAATTCACTGCTAGTGCACGCACCCTTCACAAAACAAAGCGTAGCTAGCAATGAATCGAAGAGTGTCACAAGAACATTTACGACTACACGTTGTGGGCCAGAGAGAGAAGTCCATTCAGAGTGGATAACGGTGGAAAAATCAGAGAACGAAATGAAGGAATTATCTTCGTCATCCTCATCATGAGCATGAAATTCAGTGGAGCCGATACTTATAGCCGAGACAAAGATATTCAGTCCCTCGGTAATTCCAATGGTTTCAAGGTATTTAGCAATTGGCCCCCACGTTCTATATTGATCTGTTTGTTCTGGCCCTGCAGAAGCATGCAACAAGGGGTCATCGGTGAGCGTTTTCATCACCTCCTCTAAGTTTGGAGGTTCCGATTCTTGTACAAAATCCACTAGACCTGAGTGCAGTGAGTAGGATGTTACATATCCTAGTTGTTCATCAATCAACGCACCGTTTTCTGTTTTTAGATAAGGAAACTGCTCGAGCTCTGAGCTGATATGCTTGATGAAGCTTTCATCTGCGTTATTTACGATTGATCCTTTTGGGGTGTAGAGAAGTTCCGATTTCTGCTGATCCAGTGCAAGTGCATAACTGCCTTCAAGAGCTACTATTTCTGTGTAGTTTGACGCATATTCAATCATTTAATTTTCCCTTGTTACTATTCACCTTTCAAAAGCGACTTTCGCATCGATATTTTTGGAGATCATTGCCCCAAAGCACGCTGGTTTTGCAGCCGGTTGGCGAGTATCTCAGAGACCCCACGAACCGCCTCATCCGGTGATTTGTTCTGCATAAAGTGTAATATATCAATCAACACCAAGCGGATTTCCATAAAGTCTGGCAATTCTGCCTGGAGCTGGCTGACCACGATCTGAGGTTCGGTGTCGGTGAGTAGTTGTTGCAGGCCGATGGTCAGTCTGCCAAGCCAGGTGGCGCCAAATTCGGTACTGTCGGTCAGTTCACGTGATGAAAACTCCTGCACACCCTTTAGCCGAGCCTTGTTAGCTTTCATGTTACCCATGACCTTAGTATAGTCCTCTACTCGAAAAGCCTTGGCAAAGTTCTGATAGTTATCTAGCTTGGAGGCGCCGCTGGTCTCCATATCCATCATGCGCAGGTAGAAGCGCTGGATACCGCTGATGCGCTGCCAGGTATCAGCAGCAAGCCCTTCCGGTACCAGCAGGCTATTGGCTGCCTCGGCTGCCTGTTGCACAATTTCATCCACCACTGTAACTTCACCCTTTTTTCGAGGACGCAGCGCGAAGGTGGTCACATCTTCACCACCGATACTGGTATAGGCGGTCAGCACTTTCAGGGCAGCGGCATAGCCAGCCATCTGCAGATCGGAGTCGTTAAAAACAGGCTCACCCAATTTGTCCTCGACATCTTCATTGAGATGCATCATCTGCTCAATCTGTCTCTTTACCTCGTTTCTGACTGCAGGCAGGATGCGCTGTTTGAAGCCTGACTTTTCTTCAACGGGACGTTTACGCAGCATCAGGATCACTGTACCCTGCACATAGCCACCTTTCTTTAATTCCGAAGTGGTCTCAGTGGCTATATACCAGGCACTTACCACCTGTAAGCCCGCTGCCCAGAAAATACCCACCATATCGGACCAGACACCGGTATCCTGATGGGTGAACATTACGCACTGCATGCCGTTGTCTGGCATGTGTTCGGTCATGGCGCGATAGGCATCCACCATGTCACGGCGAAAATCGTCTCCGGAGCCTTTAATGGCCAGAGCGCGACGGGAGTCCCAGGTCCATTGATCGAAGGGTGCCGGAGGGTTCTTGCGTAGCCAGGCGATGAAGAATTCGGTGATTTCATGGTAGTGGACGGCATCAGCATATGGAGGATCCGTGATAAAAATATCACATACGGCACTTAACTTAGACGACTCTAAGGTTTTGACGATTGCGTTTGCTGTTATATAGACAGTATTTTCGTAATTAGGCTGAAATTCGTCGTCAAGCATGCTAAATGCACGTTGCGAATAATTGTAGAACGTATTTAGTGCTTGATTAACAAACACACTGACTGAATTATCACTTGCCCCACCTGTCTGCTGATCGGGATTGGTTTTCGAGTATCGTTTTCCTGAAGTAGCCCAATAGCACAGTTTTGAGCAATGGTTTATAGAACCCAAAAAAGGTGACCAAGAATGTTCATCAACTCTTTTTCGCAATAGCTGCAATGTTAGTAATCCTCTTGCATTAAACAAATGATGCCAATAGGTCCAGCCACGTGTGCGAATTGGCTCATTGGTCTTATCACCCGGCTCAATTGCCATATCGGGCACTAGCCCCTCGTCCTGCCACTGTTCCAGATTCTTCTCCACGATCTCCTCAACCCGTCGTTCCCGTCGTAGATCCTCTTCAGTCACCGAGGTGAAGAAAGTTTTTTCCTGTCGGCTCTGAAGTTGTGTTTCTTTAGTGATCCACTGGATCGCATAGAGTCGTTCCTGGAATATGTCATTAGCAGCCGGTTTGAAATCTTGCCTATCCCAGCGGCGTAATCTGTTTTGGGTATTGCCCTCAGCATCACGGTAGTCACCTCGCAGGGTTTTTATCGGGGTATTGTATCGTTTGCCGTCCAGCTCATAGACAAGCGCACCATCCTGTACCGTACCTTTAAACGCTGTTTCCATTTCGGCAGCAGAGACGCCGGTTGCCACCTCAATAGCAAAGCGACGGTTGTTGTGGTCAGGAATTAGTTTGGCCACTACCTTACGGGACTTGGAGATGACCCAACTCTGAGACATGGGCACCATCCATCCCGTCTCCGGGCAGCGTATCTCCAGACAATAGAGGTATACTTTCGATCGGTTTCCATGTCCATCATGCTCGATCCCGAGCGCAGTGACCTCGTGGTCCACCACCGCAGCGACCTCACGCTGCACCTGTCCGATCTCGGTCCTGCGTTTCGGCGAGGCCCCGATGATATTGAGTGCCCCCCAGGTAAGCATACAGGCAATGGGATTGAGGTCTGAAGCATAGACATCACAGCCCAGCCGTGCCGCCTCAAAGGGAATGGAGCCACCACCGGAAAAGGTGTCCCCTACTATAGGATTGTGCCCATACCTGAGGATACCTAGTTGCTCAACCAAATCTTGATGCGAGTGTGCGTTGATTCCATAGTAAGCGTAGTGTTGATTAACTTTAGTCCAAATTTCTTCGTAGAGCCACTTTGGATCTATTTTCTCTGGACGTTTACAGAGACTCGCCTTTTCCTCGTAACTATTAATGGTGTTAAGAGCCTTTTTATAAATTTCAATCTTATCTAACTCATTCAAGTCACGCTGCCAGCGAATTACGATCCCTACTAAATCACAGTCCAACGGAAACGACCACTGATTAACCTTATCTAGTGTGATAGCGGGGTTTTTGATGCTGTAAGTGAAATATTCCCATGGATTATCCAATTCAATTCGAGCGGCAATCTCTTTCGGCTTTAGCTTCTTCTCAATCAGTGCTCTACGTGCCAGTCCTTCTTCATCAAAGGCCATTAGTTTTTCAAAGATTTCAAGATCCTTTCCGGCATCATCAGTCTGCGGGAGCAGGCTACCCAGAACAATGGCACGCACCAGGATCAACGGCTTACGACCTTTCCAAAACATTCCAATCGAGGTGAGTGTTTGGCTTGACCCTGAATTTCTTTCCCGCTGCGCCTCAAACGAAACCTTCTGAGCCGGAAACACTGACTCGATTAGTGCCGGGGCATCGTGGAGAATATGAGGGGTGAGTTTAGGCATCTATAATCCTTAATTGTTATCAGTCAAACAGGCTAAGGTTCAGGGGAGCCTTATCATTGTCGTGTGCCTTCACAGTTTGGCGGGGTTTTAGCAACTCATTCTGGGCTACATCGCCCAGCGCGTAACGCAGCGCCAGTCGCCAGCCTCGATTGCCATCCCCTATTCCGCCGGTACTCATCGATGTCATACCAAAGAGCCACCAGCGTTCTTCTGGGCGCAAAGCAAGCCAGTTGCGTACCGCCACCGGAATCTTTTCCATCGCCATGCCTTCCACCGCCCAGGCCAACACACAGAGTTCCTTACCTAGCAAGCGATCGACCAGGTTTTCTCCCACCTTCCAGGCGGTGGTCTTCAGCCTGTGTTCTTTCAGCCGTGAATTGAAGGCTCTCTGCACCTCACTTCGAATCGCCGTCCAGCGGAGGCGTTCCAACAACACACGGTCAATAACCGAAAATTCGTCGCTGCGTGCCTGTAATCCAAGATTTTCGAGGATGTGCACCTTGCCACTGTTACCCTTAGGAATGATCACTTTGAAATGGTGTGGATCACTACTGGCAGGGACACCAAAGCCCAGCGTCAGATGAGTATACTTCTGTTTTGTACTCATCCGCTATTTAGGCGTGTCTTTTGACGAGGGGTTTTCCCTGTTGTATTGGTGGGCATAAACTAATCCTCCTGCACCACATCGCCCGGCTTTAGCTGGATGCCGGCGAGGTCAGCAAAGTCCTTTGCCCCAAACCCGTTTTCAAACTGGATACCATCATTGATAGTGATAATAATAGGCGCTTGCGTCTCGTTCAGCACCTCACGAAGGCTATTGACGGTACCTTCGATCATGGCGGCGGTGATTTCACGCTCCTGGAAGCGCACAGTAACGGTATTTTCCCCTTCGCCAATCTCGATCCGAACGCCTTTGAATAGGGTATTCCCCTGATCCTTGAAGCGATTGATAACACCGAATACCCGGTCGGTGGTATCGAGTGATACTCGCTTACTGCTGTTTAAGCGCGCGGGTTTTGTATCGACTATCTGTACTGTTTTATCGCCACTGCGAGGAATTTGAAAGTCTGCTGTTTTGGAGGCTTCTCCCGCTTTGGCATAGACCAGCATTCGGATTGCCTCTGAGCCAACTTCAAAGGGTGCTTCATAGATTGTTCCATCTTTGGGATTGGAGCCATTCAGAGTGTAAGACATCTCAGCATCGGGAGTACATTGTAAGGTGATTTTTCTCTTGTCAGCCTTTGGTTCGACCTGATGACGGATCTTCAGTTCCGCCACCCAGCGGGTTGAATTGCCACTCTCGTATTTTCCAGTGCTGTCCTTGACCAAGAAATAGAGGGTTCCCTCCCCGGTACTGAAGTTTTCCAGATCCTCCACCTGTTGATCATTCTCAGTCACCTCTGGTTTAGAGGAGTAATAGATGATCGGGCTCTCCCCAGCGTTACGCGGGGTCAGGTTTAGGATGGATTCTCCGTTATCAGGATTAGTTGCCTGTAGTGAGACATTGACGCTGGTCTTCTCTTTCGGGAATGGGCCTTTTTCAATGTAGCCATCCTCGCCCAAACGCCAGCGGCCTTGCTTCAGCGCCTCGGTCTTGAGTGTGTCTATGCCGCCATTGCCGGGCATCCAGGGCCAGCCGGGGTTGGTCTTAGCGCGGGTCACGACATCCTTCCATGGAGTGCGGCGGTTATCCTTCCCAGATGGCCAGAGTTCATCTTCCGCCATAGCCCAGTAAGCGGAAAACTCCTCTTTCATGTTCAGCGCCAATTTATAGTTGGCACGGGGATCGGCCAGCAGGTTCTCGAGTTGGGTCTCCGCCGAGTGCTCGCCACTACCCATCTTTAATCCATTATCAATCGTTGTGGCCAGCAGTTTTTCGCTACCATCAATCTCGTCGATACCGGGAAAGTAGAGTCGATTGTAGGTACCAGAAAGCGCCTTGGCAAAGCGGCTTTCCGCCTCTTCCAATCGGTCGCGTGCCTCTTCAAAGAGGGTGTCACCTGACTTGAGTTTTTTGTTGATCTGTTCAATAGCGTAGAGTTCACGCAGGCGATCCTCCATCGCATCGGCAAGATGACTATCTTGTCCGGTGAGCACCAGCAGGTTATTTTTCTCTTGCTGAAATATAAAGAAATTGTTGAGTTCATTGGGTGGCACCTTGCCATCAGGCCGGATCACGATCAGTACCCGGGGTCCACTGAGCTTGATATCATCCAGGCGGGGCAGTACCTGTAGTTCCTGATAGGCATTCTTGCTGTCTGGCCGCAAAATGCCGTTTAGGCGATTAATCAGCGCCTGGTCGATCTTGGGTTGTGGCGCCTCTTTGGCGTTACGCTCTATCTGGCGGGAGAGGTTCTCTGTCTCTTTGACGAAATAGCGTTGATCCTCGCGGTGAAGGTACCAGGCCAATTCGCGGAGTTTTTGCAGAGCTTCAAGAAATTCATCAGGTTTTCGGTTGGGTGCGGCGAGAAACTCGATGATCTCACCTTCAGATAGACCAATGCGTCCTCCCACGGCACGGGAGAGTGACGAAGTGAGCAACAGGATATTAAGCTGGGTGGCAGCATCGCTATCCAGGTCATCATCAATGATTTCGGCAATGGCGTTACCGTTATCGGCAATATCACGGGTAATAGCAGGGCTAAGTTTGGGAGCGATACGTTCAATCTCATCCTTCACCTGATCATCGTTCAGGTCCAGATGCTGGGTACCGATCAGAAAGACATCATCCATTTCCCTCTGATCGACGCTCTTTAGCAGTCGTGCGGTAAACTGCATCAACCCACGGGTTTGACGGAAACCCTCGTTCTCTTTGAACAACGCCACCAGATGTTTGAAAGAGGGGTGAAAGGGGTAGGTATCGCGTACCTGTTCGGCAATCTGTTCCAAACTGGTGGCGGTAATATAGCCGCCATCCTCGGCCTTCTTGATCTGTTGGGCATACTCTTCTGCAATATCAGAAATCACACGCTCATCCGGCATATCTTCGATCAGCCGCTTTTTCAGAATGTCGTAGATCTCATTCCCTGCGAGTTGTACCGGCGTAATGGTCATGGCCTGACGACGGGTTTCTTGTTGCAGGTTGGAGATAGTCTCGGCCAGCGCCTTGGTTTGTGCCTTGAAGCTTCCTGACAGGTTGGCGATGACTATACAACAGTTGGGTAATTCTAGTGCGGCACTCATCAGTGTGCCGAGGCTGTAGGTGACAATGGTCGCCAGCGTTCCATCACCAATGACGCGTGTGCTGGCGTTATCTAGAT
This sequence comes from Pseudomonadota bacterium, assembly GCA_039714615.1. Classification (GTDB taxonomy): domain Bacteria; phylum Pseudomonadota; class Gammaproteobacteria; order JAAEPA01; family JAAEPA01; genus JAAEPA01. The sequence goes on from JBDLIZ010000080.1 coordinate 9,975, forward strand.
AAGGAGGTAACTCGTCAAGCATGATTAGGGTTGGATGGTCGCCAATAATCTCTTTCCATGCCTTCTGATCCACTGCTTTTGGGCCATTGACCCAATAGGGCTTGATCGCCTCTGCTGCGCCTAATTGCGCGGCAATCTCTCCCCAGATGAAGTTCTCCGGGTTGTTTCTGCCGGTGAAAGCGGCAATACGGACATTACCAAAATCAATGCGCTCTGCTAGTTCGGAGGGTAACACCTCACTGCGAAGATGAGGATGACGGGCTAACAGTCCTAACGCGATCATCATGTGTGTTTTACCGCCACCCATTGCCTGGGTGAGTTCAAATACCGCCTGATCGGATTTACTCGAGAGGCGCAGCATCCCTTCACGGAACAGCTGCTCCATGCCGTGGGTGACATAGTTTCTGGCAAAGAACTCGCGTCCGTCATCCTCATCGTTGATCAGGTCCACCAGGTTTTCGATACCCTGGCTCATTCTGTAATCCTTGATGATGGGGTTAAAGCGACAGGTCTGCTTTACGGTTTTGATCATGCTAAATAGTTCCGGTTATTATTAATTGTCTGTGCTTCCTGAATGGTGATTCCTTTCTTACCACAGTAGTCCCGTGTATCTGCCCCCCCCCTCGTATTGGCGATGGAACGTTGTTCCCGCACTGCAGCAGTGAGCAATGCTTCTTTCAAGCCTGGTTCGACACGAAAGGTTAGTGTAGCGGTCTTGGTTGTAGCCGTTGTCTTCCCCCCAAACGGCATACTGTAAATGTGCTGCAATTTACTATAAAAATTTACCTAACCCAAGGAATTTATCTAAATGCAACTCAGATTGCGAATCAAATTCGTATACACCAGATTAAGTTAGCTGGATAACTCTTATAAACTGTTTGGAAACTATTCCCTCTATCCCAGACGATTCAACATGATGCGGGTCATATTAATGTAAATCCAGGTTTCATCAGTGCGAATTAACCGTTCGAAACTTTTTACTGAGTCTGCGCGAGTGATTTAGCCAAGCAAAAGTACGCTCAACGACCCATCGCCGGGGCAATAATACAAATCGCCTCGTTTCTTTAGGGCGCAATACGACGGCCAGGAAAAACTTGAATCGCTCTGAAACCCATTCAACCAAACGACCACTGTAACCTCCATCGACCCATATCTTCCGTAGTTTTTTACAGTGACCCGGAAGACGAGAGAGCAGCAATCGAGCACCATCACGGTCTTGCACACTGGCGGCTGTTACCACGACCACCAACAGCAGACCCATCGTATCGACTAAAATATGACGTTTACGCCCATTAATCTTTTTTCCTGCTCATAGCCGCGTACTCCCGGTATTGCTGTGCATCGAACACTTTGGCTATCTAGACTACCCGCTGTCGCCTGCTTGTGGCGGCCAGTCTTTTGTCGCAATCGGGCATGTAATAAATGATGCAAGCGTTTCCATGTGCCGTCATTTGTCCAAGTATAAAAATAGTAATAGACGGCAGTCCAATCGGGGAACTCGCATGGAAGTTGTCGCCATTGGCCACCTGTCTTTAAAATATACAAAATTGCATTGATCACTTGGCGTAAACTCACTTCTCGTGGCCGACCTACTGCTGATACAGGAAGGTGTGGTTTTAAAAAACGCCAAGCTCCATCACTCAGGTTACTTGGATATCGCTTCTTCCTTTTTTTGATACCATGACATCACTTCTTAATGTAAATACTTATAAAATATCACTATGTGTCAATCAGCGTCCAATATTTTCCACTTTCAGCGTCGGTTTTGCCAACCAATACATATATCAGGTAGTTTAAAAACAAAGAGGTATAAATTTCTACTGGTAAAACCAGGCGCTGTTTTTTAAATAAACTGGCAAAATTTCGACGCTGATTAACAACTTGCGGCACTCGTCGTTTGTCTTTGGAGCTACAAAACGGCCTAATTCGCAGCTAATCGCCCTACGTAACTTCTGAACTAGAGATCGTAGAATGAACAGAAGTGGCGGCCACCTATTTGACCTCCTCCCACCAGCGATGAGAATTAAAAGGCTCGCCTACGGTGACAACCTCGCCCACGCGAGGGGTTACCAACTCCACGTTCTTCTCGTTAGCTGCCTTAACCGCTCGTTTAATAGGTTCATCCCAATCATGAAACGCTATATTGAACGTTCCCCAATGCACAGGAAGCATGCGGTTTGCCTGAACAGCAAGGTGTGCTTTAATTGCATCCTCAGGATCCATGTTGCTGTAGATCCACGAGGCACCAGGACCGTATTGCCCGATTCTGATTAAGCTTAGGTCAAAAGGGCCCAATTGATTGCCTATTAGCTGGAAATGATTGGAGAATCCTGTATCTCCGCTGTAAAAAACTCGGTATTTAGGCCCTATGACCGACCAGGAAGACCAGAACGTTTTCTTGTAATCGAAAATTCCTCGACCCGAATAGTGCTGGGCAGGAGTGCAGATTATCGTTAGCTCTCCTATTTCTGCTGATTCCCACCAATCCAATTCAGTGATTCGGCTTTCTGGTATTCCCCACTCGTCAAGATAGGATCCGACCCCAAGGGGAACAAAAAAGTGTGTTCCCTTGGACGATAGATATTGGATTGTGCGCATGTCTAGGTGATCATAGTGATCATGCGAAATCATTACTGCATCGATTTTTGGAAGATCCGTCATAGCAATAGGCGGAGCATGAAAACGTTTCGGGCCAATGCCATCGAAAGGCGAAGCATAGTCTGAAAATACTGGATCAACCAATAAACGAAGACCATCTAGTTCCATATAGACACTTGAATGACCAAGCCAAATCGCTCGTAATCCAGGAGGAGGATGAGCTTGAATAGACGCAGGCGGGATGACTGACATCGGAATAGCTGAGGTAGGAACTCGCGCCTGATCCCCGAAAAACTGCTCTTTTAAATAGCCCCAGACATCACCTGATGCCAATGCGGGGTGAGGTAGTGTATTTGCGAATTTGCCATCATGATAGTGAGAGGATGCTTGTGCCCTTTTCAATCGTTCCCCGGAAATAGTCCCGCCAAATGATGGCCAATTCTTTAGAAACAAGATGCTACCGACTATGACGAATGAAAGAACGATAATCGCCCATTTGAATCTGCGATTTTTAGAACTGTTCCTAGTGCTGTGTATACTTAAATTCTGCTTAGTCATAGCGTGGTAATTTTAGCGCATCGTCAAGCCAGCCTCAAAGAGGCTGAGTTTATAGTCTACACATATGTCAACTCGCCCAGACTACTCAGTAGACATGGTGATGTTCCCCCATTTTCCTGGACACACAGTTAAGCGCTTTTGTGCTCAAACTGTATCGGGGTTTGATAGCCAATAGCCGAATGTTTTCTTTTGCGATTATAGTACACCTCGATGTATTCGAATATCGCCCTTTTTGCCGATTGTCTGGTTAAATACCGTTCTCGATGGATCAACTCCACTTTCAGGGTATGAAAAAAACTCTCCATTGCAGCATTGTCATAACAGGTCGCCCGACGCCCCATTGAACAGCGTAACCCCATCACCTTGATCAGCTTCTGGTAATCCTTGGAACAATACTGGCTGCCTCGGTCAGAATGGATGATGACGTCTCTGGGGAATCCTCTGTGAAACACCGCCATGGTCAACGCATCACACATCAGCTGCTGAGTCATTCGTCTGCCCATTGACCAGCCAATGATAGCCCGCGAATACAGATCCATGATGACTGCCAGATAGAGCCAGCCTTCGCCAGTCCAGATATAAGTCAAGTCACTGACCCACTTCTGATTGGGTGCCGCAGCGGTGAAGTCCTGGTTAATCAAATCGGGGGCGACCGGTTTGCTATGGCTGGAATCGGTGGTCCGCTTGAATTTCTTCGCCTGAATCCCCTTGAGTCCCAGCTTCTGCATCCGTCGTGCCACCCGGTT
>JBDLIZ010000081.1:0-13800 GCA_039714615.1 Pseudomonadota bacterium
CTGGGATTGACGAGTATCGTGGTATCCCACGATGTGGCGGAGACCATGGCGATCTCGGATTACGTCTATGTCGTCTCCGAAGGCCGGGTCATCGAGGCTGGCACGCCACAGACCTTGGGGCAAAGTGCTTCGCCATGGGTGAGGCAGTTTCTGCAGGGCCTGCCCGATGGTCCTGTACCCTTCCATTATCCATCGCAGGATTTTACTGCGGATTTGTTGATTGTTCGTTAGCTATGGTGAGCTTGTTGCGGCACCTGGGCGTCTGGGCGCTGAATAAATTCGAGCGTCTGGGTCGAGGGCATCTCTTTCTAGTGCGGGTGCTCATGAGTATCCCCGCTGTTTTGTTGCGGCCCAGCCTGGTGATACGTGAGCTCTTTTCCGTGGGCGTGCTGTCGCTGCTTATCATTCTCGTCTCCGGACTGTTCGTGGGTATGGTGCTTGGTCTGCAGGGCTATGTCACCCTGTCGAAGTTCGGTGCCGAAGAGTCGCTCGGCGTAGCCGTGGCCCTGTCTCTGGTACGTGAACTTGGCCCCGTGGTTTCTGCCTTGTTGTTTGCGGGCCGGGCGGGCTCAGCGCTAACCGCCGAGATCGGTCTGATGAAGGCCACCGAGCAGCTTTCGGGCATGGAAATGATGGCGGTCGATCCACTCAAAAGGGTCATTGCCCCGCGTTTTCTGGCAGGGAATCTCTCCATGCCGTTGTTGGCCGCCATCTTCAGCGCGGTGGGTGTGTTTGGTGGATACTTCGTGGGTGTTGGATTACTTGGGGTGGATGCTGGTGCGTTTTGGTCGCAGATGCAGTCCCAGGTGGATCTGCATGAAGATATCTTGAATGGGGTCATCAAGAGCCTGGTATTCGGCTTGGTGGCGACCTGGATTGCGGTATATGAGGGATATGATGCCGTACCCACCCCGGAGGGTGTCAGCCGCGCGACCACCCGAACCGTAGTGAATACCTCGCTGGCGGTGCTTGGGCTCGATTTCATCCTCACCGCCCTGATGTTCGGTGAGTTTTAAGCGCATACTCGACAGGATATGCCCATCAGTGACGAGTATATCCTGCCGAGAGCCGACCATGGTTTGTTGAAAAGCGGCATAGGATGATCGCTCTGTTCCGGGTAACAATTAGGGTATATGAATGTCCAAAAGAGCAATAGAGATATTGGTCGGAGTCTTTGTCGCGGTCGGTTTCGCCGCGTTGTTTACTCTGGCGATGCAGGTGAGCAACCTAAGCACCTTGAATGAAACTGATGGCTACCGGATAAAGGCCTATTTCGAGAACATCGGTGGACTCAAGGTGCGCTCACCGGTGACCGTATCCGGGGTTCGGATTGGCCGGGTGTCCTCCATTCATTACGATTCGAATCAGTACCAGGCCGAGGTGGTGCTGATCATAGAGGCCTCGCAGGACTATTTTCCCATCGATACCAGCGCCAGCATCTATACCTCGGGATTGCTTGGCGAGCAATATATCGCCCTTGAGCCGGGGGCCGAGGAGCAGGTGTTGAAACACGGCGACACCCTTCAGTACACCCAATCCGCGATGATTCTGGAGCGCCTGATCGGCCAGGTGTTGATGAATATGACAACTAAAAAGGAGTGAGTTGAAGTGCGGAACATGAAACGCTTATTACTCGTTTTGTTGCTGTTTGTGCCATTCGGACTCAACGCTGCCGAAACGCAGGAACCGGGTCCTGAAGAGATCGTACAGAACACCTCGACTAAGGTGCTGGAGATTCTCAATAAAGATGTCCTAGCACTCCAGGATGATCCGGTTGAGGTGGAACGCCTGGTTGATGAGATATTGTTGCCAGTCATCGACTTTAATGCCTTTTCCAAGCTCACCCTGGGACACAACTGGCGCATGGCCACGGCTGAGCAGCGCCAACGATTCATAAATGAATTCAAAGGCATGCTGATACGGACCTATACCAAATACCTGGTCGACTATTCCGGTACCAACGTGAGGATGCTGCCGAATAAGGCGCAGCAGCACGATCCCAGGCGCCGGACGGTAATAACCGAGGTTTCCCGGCCAGGTAAGGCCCCCTTGGCGGTGAGTTACAGCTTCTGGTTCAATAAGGGGAATTGGAAGGCGTACAATCTTACCGTCGCTGGGCTGAGTTTGGTGCATCTGTTTCGCACCGACTTTAACCGTGAAATCGATCAGACTAATCTGGATGCCTTGATTAGTAAACTTTCCAATACCAACCGCGATGCCGCTAAGAAAAAAGACCGAGAGCCGGGTTCTGCCCCATGACCGCAAGCCATTTGGACACGGCGGGTGAGGGGCGATTCAGGGTGAGCGGAGAAATGAGCTTTACCAGTGTCCCCGGGCTTTGGGAACAATCTCGGCGTACCCTTATGGCTGCCAAGACAGATAGCCTGGAGATCGATCTGGCCGGTGTCGATGCGTTTGACAGCGCGGGACTTGCCTTGCTGGTAGCCTGGATGCGCTGGGCTCATCAACGTTCAAAAATAATTCAATTCGTGCACATGCCCGCGAAGCTGAGCGAGCTGGCCCGCGCCAACCGTCTCGAAAGGCTTTTCGACCTGGATTCATTCACAAGCTCTGAGTGTACAGTCAATGAACATGTCCATGACTGCCAACCGGTGTAGTCGCCATTCGCTGCGGGGATAGATCGATCTGATTATGGAAAAACTGCTCATCAGAGGTGGAAGGGCCCTTCAGGGCGAGGTGTGTATTTCAGGGGCTAAGAATGCCGTCCTGCCGATCATGGTAGCGTCACTGCTGGCGGATGGTCCCATGAATCTCGGCAATGTCCCTCATCTTCGTGATGTGACCACGACCATGGAGCTGATGGGCGGCATGGGGGTGTCATTGACGGTGGATGAACGGATGAACATCAAGATCGATCCCTGCACCATCGACTGCTACGAGGCGCCCTATGAAGTCGTCAAGACCATGCGGGCCTCGATACTGGTCTTGGGTCCATTGTTGGCAAGGTTCGGTCAAGCCGTGGTCTCGCTGCCCGGTGGATGTGCGATCGGTTCTCGTCCAGTCAATATGCATCTGCGGGGCTTGGAGGCGATGGGTGCTACCATTCGGGTCGATAGCGGTAATATCCATGCCAGCTGCCGGCGCTTGAAAGGAGCGCGTCTGGTCATGGAGGGGATTACGGTCACCGGCACCGAGAACCTTATGATGGCTGCTTGTCTCGCCAAGGGAACGACGATCATAGAAAATGCGGCTCGTGAACCCGAAGTAGAGGATCTCGCCAATTGTCTCAATGCCATGGGGGGGCAGGTGATGGGGGCCGGGACAGATAGTATAGAGATTAAAGGAGTGAAAAGCCTGCGAGGATGCCATTATAATGTCTTGGCGGACAGGATAGAGACAGGCACCTTTCTGGTGGCAGCCGCGATTACCGGGGGTCGCATTAAGGTGAAATATACCCGGCCGGCACTGTTGGACGCCGTGTTGCAAAAACTCAACGAGGCCGGTGCCGAGCTCAGTATCGGTAAGGATTGGGTAGAATTAGATATGAAGGGTCGCCGGCCGCGCGCTGTCAATGTACGCACCGCGCCTCATCCTGCCTTCCCAACGGATATGCAGGCTCAGTTTACCGCCTTGAACACCATTGCCAAGGGTACCGGCACGATCGTTGAGACCGTATTCGAGAATCGATTCATGCATGTTCAAGAGATGCGACGGTTGGGGGCGGCTATTCAAGTGGAGGGAAATACTGCGGTCATCAGGGGTGTGGATCAGCTGTTTGGCGCTCCGGTCATGGCCACCGATCTGCGCGCCTCGGCCAGCCTTATCCTTGCCGGCCTGGTCGCTGAAGGCGAAACCCTGGTCGATCGCATCTATCATATAGACCGGGGATACGAGTGTATCGAAGAGAAGCTGGTCCAATTGGGTGCGGATATTAAACGCCTGCCTTCATGACTGTGCCCTTTGTGTTCTTTTTTGTAAGGGATGCCCAGCCATCATGGGTATAACAAAGCAACGGAGGTAACAATGCCCGCTATCTACCATCTCAACACCAAGGAATCGGATTTCTGGCAGCGGCTCGATCGCTTGCTGGCCTGGGAAGGGGTTTTTGATGAGAGGGTTTTCGCCACCGTGACGGATATCTTGGGCAAGGTTAAGCGGTTTGGTGATGAGGCGTTGCTGGATTTCACCCGGCGTCTGGATCGGCTGGAGGTTTCCACGATGGAGGAATTGGAGATACCCGCCAAGCGCATGCAGGCCGCGCGAGAGTCCATTCCAGCAGCTCAGCGACAGGCGTTGCAGAATGCCGCCGAGCGTATCGAAGCCTATGCGGAGCATCAAAAGATTCAGTCCTGGGAATACACCGAAGGTGATGGAACCGTGCTGGGGCAGCAAGTTACCCCTCTGGATCGGGTCGGTCTGTACGTGCCGGGAGGTAAGGCGAGTTATCCCTCCTCGGTGCTGATGAATGCCATACCTGCCAAGGTGGCTGGAGTGGCGGAACTGATCATGGTCGTTCCTACACCAGGGGGAGAGGTCAATGATTTGGTGCTGGCCGCTGCAGCCATCGTCGGGGTCGACCGGGTTTTTGCGGTGGGGGGTGCTCAGGCGGTCGCGGCTCTGGCCTATGGCACCCAAACCGTACCCGCTGTGGACAAGATCGTTGGGCCGGGTAATATCTATGTGGCGACCGCAAAACGCCTGGTCTATGGTACGGTCGGCATTGATATGATTGCCGGGCCCTCGGAGATCCTGGTGGTATGTGATGGTCAGACCGATCCAGACTGGATTGCCATGGATTTGTTCTCTCAGGCCGAACATGACGAGGATGCCCAGGCCATACTGCTGTGTCCCGATGCGGATTTTATCGAACGGGTGGAACAAAGCATGGACAGGTTGTTGGAGACCATGTCCAGGGCCGAGATTCTCCGGGCTTCTCTGCGCGCACGCGGTGCCTTGATTCAGGTGCGCGATTTGAATGAAGCGGTAAAGATTGCAAACCATATCGCGCCCGAGCATCTCGAGCTGTCAGTGGAGGAACCCGAGGGTATGGCGCGGCAGATACGTCATGCGGGCGCAATATTCTTGGGGCGTTATACAGCAGAGCCGCTGGGTGATTATTGCGCCGGACCCAATCATGTATTACCGACCTCACGCACTGCCCGATTCTCCTCGCCGCTGGGGGTCTACGATTTCCAAAAGCGTTCGACGCTGTTGGGTTGTTCTCCCGAGGGTGCCTCGAAACTAGGTAAAATTGCCTCCGTACTGGCCGAGGGCGAGGGTTTAACTGCCCATGCGAGGTCGGCGCAATTCCGAATGTTCAAGGAATGATCCGAGATGCTGGTCGGAAAGCTAACCCGAAAATCCACTCCTGTGAGCAAATTCAGCGCATCGGCGGTCGGTGGCCTACCAAGATCTCGGCCTCGAAGTTACGGCCGCGGCGAATGCCATGAACCCTGACATAGCCACCGGGTTCCTGTCGGGAAATGATATTGAGGGCTTCCTGGGCATTATCGATCACCAGATCGTTAAGACTCAGCAGGATATCTCCGGGTTCGATACCCGCCTCATCAGCCGGGCCGTCGCGCACTACACCGGCGATCAATACGCCCTGGGTCTGATTGAGCCCGAAGGACTCGGCGAGCTCAAGAGATACACCCTGAACCTCCACCCCCAGCCAGCCTCGAATGACACGGCCTTTCTCGATAATCTGGGTCAGGATGTCCTGCGCCAAGGTAACCGGTATAGCGAAACCGATACCGTGAGAGCCCCCGGATTGAGAAAAGATCGCGGTGTTGATGCCCACCAACTCGCCGTAGGCATTGATCAGGGCGCCACCGGAATTCCCCGGATTTATAGCGGCATCGGTCTGGATGAAGTCTTCGATCGTATTGATGCCCAATCGATTGCGGCCGGTGGCGCTGACGATTCCCTGGGTGACGGTTTTACCCACCCCAAAGGGATTGCCTATGGCCAACACCACATCGCCCACTTGCAGTTGATCGGATTTTCCCACCGTGATGCTGGGCAGATTAGATGGGGCAATCTTCAGCACCGCAAGATCGGTTTCCGGATCGCTCCCCACAATGTGTGTTTCAACATTACGGCCGTCCGCGAGCATAATACTGATCTCGTCCGCATCCTGAATGACGTGGTTGTTGGTCAGGATATATCCCTGCGGGCTGAGGATCACACCAGAACCTAGACTGGTCTGGGTGCGTTTCTTAGGGCTTGCGAAACGCTCGCCGAAAAACTCCCGGAACAGAGGGTCATCCAGCAGGGGGTGTCGCTTGCGGGTGATGGTTTTGCGCGTGTAGACGTTGACGACTGCGGGTGCAGCGCGTTTAACCGCCTTAGCATAGGATACCGGGCCTTGATATTGAAGGTCGGTATCGTGCTCACCGCTTTGGCGCAACTCTACTACGGGTCTTTGGCCTAGGAAGCCTTCGGGCAAAAGATATAGCAGAGCAATCGCCACCAGGACACCAATGATGACGGTTCTGATTATGAAGGTAGAGGAATAATGCGTCGACATGATACCGATACCCTACCACGAGTTGACTGATTCGTCAGTACCTGTCTGATACGGAGGTATTGAATATGGTCGCATTAAAAAAACTTATTGCCTACACCGATGACCTGCTCGATGTCCATAGTTTCAAGGACTATTGTCCTAACGGGCTACAGGTTGAAGGGAGTGCTGAGCTGGGTCGATTGATCAGCGGTGTCACGGCCAGCCGTGCACTGATCGAGACCGCCATCGAGCGCAGGGCAGATGCCCTATTGGTGCACCATGGTTATTTTTGGAAGGGCGAAGACCCCTGTATCACGGGACTAATGGGTGCCCGCTTGAGGTTGCTGTTGCAGCATGATATCAGCTTGATCGTCTACCATCTACCACTCGACGCCCATGTTCAATTCGGCAACAATGTGCGTCTTGCAGCCCGGCTCGGTCTGCAGGTCGACGGGCCTTTGGGAGATCATCGGGACGGTTCTTTGGGGCTGCGCGGAAGCTTGGCTACATCCTTGGATGCCGATTCGTTTGCCCGCCTGGTTGAACAAAAATTGGGACGTGCTCCGTTGCTCATTGCTGGGGGTAGCCATCGGATTCGTTCCATGGGGTGGTGTACTGGAGCGGCTCAGGGTTTCATCGAGCGGGCCGCTGCGCTGGGGCTGGATGCCTATCTCAGTGGAGAGATTTCGGAGCCGACGGTGCACATCGCCCGCGAGGCGGGTATTCATTATCTGGCCGCTGGACATCATGCTACCGAGCGTTATGGTGTGCAGGCCCTCGGCGACCATCTGGCACAGGTCTACGGTGTATGGCACGAATTCGTCGATATCGATAACCCTGCTTAAAACAAACCGGGACAGCGACGTCGCCAACTGTGACCACAAAAAACGCACTTGACCTGAGGCTGCAGTTACGTCATCCTTAATAGGTTTTTGGGGGTCGCATTTCGCGGCAGTATTTGTAAAAAAATCTAGAGTAGGTTGCAGCTTCGTAAGTTTAGGATTACGACTATCCTTAATTCTTATACAGGATCTGGGTTCTTATATCCTGTTATGGTTGCATAGGGCTGAAATGGCGGTTGTCTTCTATTTGGTAGCACCTCACATGGTGATCGGGTACGCGCCTTGGGCATTGTGCACTAGCACCCCGTCAGCTGTATTTCATTCTAATTAGAAAAATATCTCCTGGTAGTTCGAGAAATCAATGCATAGGCTACCAGGGCGGTATATCATTTCAGTGCAGACCATAACAAGAACACATGGACCTCAATGTCTGAAACATCCGGCTTGAAACCTCCCTCTCCCATATAAACTTTAAAAACCTATAATCTAGATTCCTTTTAGGATCTAGGTATAAAACTATTGCAGGAGAATTATCATGGCTGACGGTGGCGTTAACTATGGCCGACGCCGGCTGCTCACAGCTGCCACTACGGTGGTAGGCGGGGTAGGCGCAGCGGCTGTCGCTTGGCCTTTTCTTGCTTCCATGCAACCCAGTGCGCGTGCACAGGCGGCAGGGTCGCCAGTGGAAGTGGATATTGCTAACATAGAATCTGGCCAGCTTATTCGGGTTGAATGGCGTGGCAAACCGGTGTGGATTGTTCGTCGCACCGATGCCATGCTGGCTAGCCTCAAAGAGATGGCGGATAAGCTGCGTGATCCAAATTCTGAGATTATTTCCCAGACCCCACATTTTGCCAGGAATGAGTATCGCTCCATAAAACCGGAGTATCTTATCCTGGTTGGCATATGCACTCATTTAGGGTGTGCTCCAACCTATCGTCCCGAGGTTTCACCGGCGGATCTGGGACCGGATTGGCAGGGTGGTTTCTTTTGTCCCTGTCATGGATCACTGTTCGATATTTCTGGTCGGGTGTATAAAAACGTACCCGCTCCTACCAATCTGGAGGTGCCTCCTCATCGTTATCTCAGTGAAACTCGGATAATGATTGGAGAGACGGAGGAGACTGCCTGATGTCTAATATGCTTACTAATATGCTGGGTTGGGTGGATGCTCGTTTCCCGCTCACCAAAATGTGGGAAGAGCATCTTTCCAAATACTACGCTCCCAAGAACTTTAATTTTTGGTATTTCTTCGGCTCACTTGCGTTGCTGGTGCTGGTGGTCCAGATCGTTTCCGGCATCTTTCTCACCATGCATTATAAACCCGATGCGCAACTCGCCTTCGGGTCTGTGGAATACATCATGCGCGATGTCGACTGGGGTTGGCTGATACGCTATATCCATTCCACTGGCTCATCCGCGTTTTTCATCGTCGTCTACCTGCACATGTATCGTGGTTTGATGTATGGATCGTACAAACAACCGCGAGAGCTGATCTGGTTGTTTGGAATGTTTATCTATATGTGCCTGATGGCTGAGGCCTTTATGGGATATCTATTGCCTTGGGGGCAGATGTCGTATTGGGGAGCACAAGTGATCGTCAATCTATTCGGGGCCATCCCGGGCTTCGGTCCTGATCTCGCCTTGTGGATCCGCGGCGATTTTGTCATCTCCGATGCGACCCTCAACCGGTTCTTCGCCCTGCATGTGGCTGCCGTGCCCTTGGTCTTGCTGATGCTGGTGGTCGCTCATATCCTGGCTTTGCACGAGGTGGGTTCGAATAATCCGGACGGTGTGGAGATAAAGAAGAAAAAGGGTAAGGATGGCATACCGCTGGATGGTATTCCCTTTCACCCCTATTACTCCGTCAAGGATATTGCCGGCGTAGTGGTGTTTTTCTTCGTGTTCGCGGTAATCCTGTTTTATGCCCCGGAAATGGGGGGATATTTCTTGGAACATGCCAATTTTATACCGGCTGATCCTTTGACTACCCCTGAACATATCGCTCCGGTATGGTATTTCACACCATTTTATACTGTACTGCGTGCCGTACCGGACCCGTTTCTGGGGGTCATGGCCATGGGCGCTGCGGTAGGTATCCTGTTTGTATTACCGTGGATCGACCGCAACCCGATCAAATCAGTGCGTTATCGCAGTCCTCTGCACAAACTCAATCTGATCCTGTTCGTCATCGTCTTCATCGTCCTGGGTATTCTGGGTACCAAGCCGGCAACCTCCGTTTTGGGTGAGATGGCCATCCGCTTTTCTGAGGTCTACTTTCTGTTTTTTATTGTGTTGTGGTTCAGCAGCAAACCTCGATCGGCCAAGCTGTCGATCGGTTTGTTTGTGGTATTACTGAGTTTAGTCAGTATGTATGACATGATGCGAATCGATGCTGGAAGGTTGGATTTGATCCTCAGTGCCTGGCTGATACCGGCAGTTTATCTGTTTCTCATGCTGGTGTTACCTGTCTTTACCAAATTGAACGCTGAGCAACCCGTGCCGGAAAGGGTGACATCATGAAAAAACTTATTCTGATATCGCTGTTATTGTTGCCCTTTACGGGTAACGTCTTTGCGAGCGGAGGCGGTGTGCATCTGGACCATGCGCCTGTGGATGTCAGCAACAAGGCCTCCTTGCAACGTGGTGCTAAATATTTTGTCAACTATTGCCTCGGCTGCCATTCGACAAAATACAGTCGTTACAGCCGCGTGGGTGAGGACCTTGGTCTGACCACACTTCAGGTGGAGGATAACTTTATCTTTACCGGAGCGAAGGTGCGAGATCAGATGAAAATCGCCTTAAGGGATAAGGAGGCGCGTCATTGGTTCGGAACGGCTGCTCCTGATCTTAGTCTCGTTGCTAGGGCCAAGGGCACCGATTGGATATATACTTATTTACGTTCTTTCTATTTGGACGACTCTCGTCCTTTCGGAGTAAATAATCTAGTATTGAAAAATGCATCCATGCCCCACGTACTGTGGGAACTTCAGGGCTGGCAAAAAGCAGTATATAAGGAGGGAGTAGAAACTGCCGCAGGCGATCCGGTACTCGATCACCTGGAATTGGATGGCTCAGGTCAGCTGACCGCAAAGCAGTATGACAAGGTTGCACTCGACATAGTAAATTTCCTGGCCTATGTGGGTGAACCTGCACAGTTGCAGCGTAAACAGCTTGGGCTTTGGGTTCTTGCTTTTTTGGTGGTGTTCTTCGTAGTAGCCTATATGCTGAAAAAGGAATATTGGAAGGATATACATTGACGGGGTAAAAGCCTGTCGGCCTTAGGCGATCGTAGCGAGGGAAAGCCGGGTCGACCTGGCTTTTCTGCGGTTGTTCAACTGATCTCGTTTGCATGCCTTACTCTTCTGAAACGCAACAAAACGTTGGAGACATATAGTGACGTCAGTCACCAGTCGCAGGTCGGTAATGACACTGTTTTCGGATCCCTTGGACGCCCAAAGTCACAGGACGCGGATTGTTTTAGCAGAAAAAGATATTACCTATGATGTAATCGAGATTGATCGGGACAACAAGCCAGAGGATTTGGCTGATCTGAATCCTTATAATTCAGTGCCTACCCTGGTAGACCGTGAGCTGGTTTTATACGATGCAAGGGTGATCATGGAGTATCTGGATGAGCGATTTCCTCACCCGCCATTGATGCCCGTGGATCCGGTAACCCGGGCGAAGTCCCGGCTAGCCTTGTACCATATTGAGCGGGATTGGTATGGGCTGCTTGGTGATTTGACTATGGGTAGCGAAAGGAAAATGGCGTCGGCGCGAAAGGTTCTGCGTGAAAGTTTGATGTCATCTATCGAGGTGTTCAAGGCCAAGCCCTTTTTCTTAAGTGAAGACTTTACCTTGGTGGACTGCACGATCGCCCCCATCCTGTGGCGCTTACCCAGCTTTGGTGTCGAACTGCCATCGCATGCCATCGCGGTCAAACAGTACGCGGACCGGCTTTTTGATCGGCCTTCATTCAGAGAAAGCCTATCGGAGTTGGAGCTGGAACTGCGTACATGAGTGTTGTGATGAGTCGCGGAGTACGATGACCCCCAGTCGCCCATACCTTATCCGAGCAATGTATCAATGGATGGTCGATAATGGCATGACCCCGCATATGCTTGTGGATGCGGCTAATGAGCGGGTCCAAGTTCCTCAAAACCATGTAAAAGACGGCAAGATCGTACTCAATCTTGCGCCTATGGCGGTACGCACCCTCGTCTTGGGTAATGAAGAGGTAAGTTTTAGTGCTCGTTTTGACAATCAACCCATGACCGTTTCGGTTCCCGTTGAATATGTGCTCGCCATTTACACGCGGGAGAATGGACAGGGTATGATGTTCGCTGAAGAAGATAATCAGCCGCCCTCAGGTCCCGAGAATGAACCTCCGTCGAGACCGCGGTTGAAGGTCGTGAAGTGAAGGGCCGTTTAAAAGACATCAGCGGCGGGTAAAATTCGGTTTTTCGGCAGGCTAACAAGATGATCGAAGTCATCCAGGGCGATATTACCCGCTTGGCGATAGATGCGATCGTCAACGCCGCCAATCGTTCATTATTGGGCGGTGGGGGTGTGGATGGCGCGATTCATCGTGCGGCCGGTTCCGAATTGCTTGAACACAACCGGGGATTGGGAGGCTGCCCAACGGGAGAGGCCCGCATCTCTCCCGGTTTCAAATTGCCTGCCCAGTGGATCATTCACACCGTCGGACCCGTGTGGTCTGGGGGCCAGCAGGGCGAGCCCGCCCTGCTGGAATCCTGTTATCGAAATTCGTTTGAATTGGCGATGCAACATGGGGTAAAAAACATCGCCTTTCCGGGCATCAGCACCGGTATCTATGGCTATCCCAAACCGGCGGCGGCGCAGATCGCCCTCTCGGTCATGCGGAAATACGATACCCAATTCCAACGGATTATCGCCTGCTGTTTCAGCGAACAAGACCGGCGTATCTATCTGGATATCCTGGAGGGGTTTCCTATGTGACTCAAGGGAGAACTTGCTTCTCGGCAAAAATAACCTTTCATCCCTGAACCCTCGATTAAACGGGTGGAAACACCTTGCCCGGGTTGAGGATACCGTTGGGGTCGAATTGACGTTTTATAGCCCGCATCAATTCCAGTGTTTGCGGGTCGATTTCACGGCTGACAAAATCCCTTTTAACCAGCCCTATGCCATGCTCGCCCGACAGGGTGCCTTGAAGTTTCAACACCAGCGAAAATACCTCATCCAAGCAGCGCTCAGCGGCTTGCATTTGCGCCTCATATTCGGTATCTACCAGTAGATTAACATGGATGTTGCCGTTGCCGGCATGGCCGAAATTGACGATGGGTATGTCATAGGATCGACTCAATGTCTGCAGGCCACCGATCAATTCGGCCATCCGTGATACGGGGACGACGACGTCCTCGTTGATCTTGTTCGGTGCAACATTGCGCAAGGCCGGCGAGAGTGCCTTGCGGGTTGCCCAGAGTTCATTGACCTCCCTTTCGCTGTCCGCGGTAACGATGCGCAGACACCCGCTGACCTGGGCGGCCTTGGCAACGGTCCTTGCGGCGGCCTCGATACAGGCCTCGGCGCCGTCCACCTCGATCATCAACAGGGCACCGGCACCGGCCGGTAGATCGGCCTGAGTATAGCCTCGAATCATCTCCATGGCCTGGCCGTCCATGAATTCCAGGGCGTAGGGGGCCATGGGTTGGGCCATAATGCTGGAGACGGCGCGGGCCGCTGATTCGACATCCACATAAATGGCTTGTAGGGTACGCTTGCTCTGCGGTAGTGGAGTCAGCTTTAGGGTTGCCTCTGTGATGACCGCCAAGATTCCTTCGGAGCCGATCAATAGGCGGGTCAGGTCGAGTCCAACCACGCCTTTGCTGGTTTGGACACCGGTCTTGATCTCTTCGCCGGCACCGGTGATTGCCCTCAGCGCGAGGGTGTTTTCTCGTGGTGTTCCATACTTGATCGCCCTCGGTCCGGCCGAATTGTAGGCAAGATTGCCGCCGATACTGCAATAGGCGGCGCTGGTGGGATCGGGTGGCCAGAAGAAACCTTGCTCGCCGGCAAACTCTTGTGCGGCCTGGTTAGTTACTCCAGGTTCGACGATCATGATTCGATTGGCAGGATCCAGCGCCTTGATGCGATCCATGCGCTCCATGGTGAGCACGATGCCACCTTGCACGGGAACCGTTGCCCCCGTGGTACCGGTACCCCTTCCACGTGGAGTCAGCGCAATCCGGTGGTGATTGCAAAATCGTATGAGTTCGAGAATCTGGCCGTGATCCGTGCCGAATACGACCGCATCCGGTGGCGCATGGCGGCGGCTGTTGTCATAGCCATAGGGCCAGCAGTCGGCTTGCTCGGTGAGCAGATTGTGCTCACCGATCAGGGGACCAAGCGCCTTGATTAGAGATCGTTCAAGCATACTATCAAGCGATCAGACACCCAACAGAAAGCGGTCCGTGAGATCGCACAGGCAATGGATGAGCA
>JBDLIZ010000082.1:0-13677 GCA_039714615.1 Pseudomonadota bacterium
GCACGTAGAAAAGACCTACAATATCTTCGCTAACCTGCTGTTTTTAATGGATGGCGCCCCCGGAGAGATTCGAACTCCCGACCGCCTGGTTCGTAGTTAGCAGGTTAATCGCTAACTTATTGTTTATTAAACCCGATTACCGGAACACCCGTTGCCTATTTGCCTAACAATGCACAACAATGCATAACTGAATCCCGCAAAAGTCCCGCAGGACTTCGGCCCCCTCTGAAATGAGAACGGCTAATCAAGCTGCCAACTTAAAGTGTGCTTCGATTTCATCCCATGGAATCGTTACTTTCCCATCTCCTGTTTCCTGGATGATTTCCAGTTCGGACAAGGCTTTCACATCAGTATGAACATTCTTGTAATCTCTTTGCAAAAGCTTTGCCAATGCGTAGATACTCATTGGGCCATCGTGATGCAGACGTTCAATCAGCTCCCAGCGCTTCGGTGTCAGTGTAGAAATCAATTCCGCCATACTCTCAAACCCAACACTATAGAATGGCTCGACTTCCTCACCCTGCTCGGCCTGATGCCATGCATCTGCAAACTGACGCAGAGACTCATCAGGTGAGGAAATCTCAATATGCAATACCCGTCGCACAGTCATCATCACACCTCTTCACATCACTCCAGATATCCTCAAGCAACCGGTCGACGCTCTGGAATGCGTACACCTGTTCCTCACCAATATGCTTATGGTCACCCTTCCCTCGTTCGTTATCATAACCTACCAGACGCTTACCATCTTTCACGTAAACCAATCGTTATTTCAATCCATGCGGGCGTTCTGAATCAACACTTGGCAACCGCCAGATCACCATTTCAATAATCCCACCATGGTAGAGCTGTTTTTTGTGAAACAACTTGATTGCCCGCATATGGCTTAACGTACCATATATATATGGTACGTTAAGCCATAGCCATACAGCATAAAACAATAGCGGCATAATCATCATCAAGATGATGGTATACAGTTTTCGAAGGCGAGTTCTTGGCGAGTCTTGAGAAAAAACAGAACCGTCTCAGCCAGTGGCAGAGACAGATTTATCATACGATGAGTTTTTTGACCATACGGGTTCAGGATCGACGTCAGTCGGCTGGTTTTGTACACGGCTCACGATCTGCGACGAAGCAACGCCCGTTGATGCCATCCTTTGCGAACTTTGTGATGTTCTGCAACGTATACCGACGAGAGTCTGCCTAGACTTTTGCTAAGGCGTCTGAACATGGGCTCCACCTCTCAGTCGCCTTGGGAGAATAGACGTGTTTTTGGATCGATGTCATACTCGCGCAGGCACGGTGTCAACGGCGCATGTGAAAGGGCCGGTCAGAGCTTCGCTGGGCCTAGCCTCCCTGGCATCCCTGTTCGCCCTGTGCAGCTTCCTGATCGCGATAGTCGCTCTCGTTGCGTATTGGTTGGGCCTTGTCGACATCATCCAGCCGCTGGCCGACGGTCCGGCGCTACACCCGGTTACCGCGCTGAGCGTGATTCTGCTGGCGGTTTGTGTTGTGCTCACGATGAAGCACGCCCGTCCGTTCATCGATGGAGTTTGCGCCGTGATACTGCTCGGCGCACTAGCACGGTTGGCCTTCCCCGACGAGGCCAACCTCTGGCTCCAGCAACACAATTCGTTTCCTGCAGGGCCGGAGACCGTCGTGTCGACGAGCACTGCGCTCTGTCTGCTGATGCTGGCCGCCTCACTGCTGTTGCGCCAGTACGGATACGCGGTAATCTCGCAGATGATGTCCGTACTCGCGTACAGCGCGCCGGCACTGGCGCTGGTCGGGTTCGTTCTCGGCGTGCAGGAGCCCCATGCCAAGATGTCGCTGACCACCGTCCTGATGCTGATCCCACTATGTGCGGCCACGGCTTTGCGCACCGTCTATCAAGGCTTCCTGCGGTCACTGCTCGGCCCAACCCGCATCAGCGCGCTCGCGAGGCGCCACCTCGCGCTGGTCATGATGGCACCGTACCTGCTGGGCATCAGCATTATCGATATCAGTCCACATGCCGCCGAGATCTCGTTCGTGATCCTGATAGTCACCAGCAGCCAGACCGTGGGACTCGTCGTAGCCTTCCTGGCGCTGTCCTTCGGCAACCTGGAACGCCGAAGCAATATCCTGCGACGGCGTGCCGAGACGCGGGCCAGGCGCGACGGGCTGACCGGGGCAATGAATCGTGCCAGTTTCACCAATCATGCCAACCGGGAGATCGGTCAGCACCGCAGAATTAAAAGCAATGTGTCTTTACTTTTTGTCGACGTAGATCATTTCAAACGCATCAACGACACTTACGGGCACGAGACCGGTGACCAGGCGCTGAAGCGGATCATTCGACTTACGCGTGGCTGTCTTCGTAACGGCGATACTGTGGCGCGATGGGGAGGTGAGGAATTCGTCGTGTTGTTACCGGCCACTGACTTGAATGGGACGCTGCTGATAGCGGAGAAGATTCGGCATCGTATCGAGGTTGAACATTTCGATGAGTTGGCCACCGGTCTGCACGTAACGGTGTCGATCGGTTGCGTGGAGATGAGCAGCAGCGAGGGGCTCAATGAACTCGTCGCCCGGGCGGACCGGGCTCTCTATGAGGCCAAACATCGGGGACGCAACCAAACCGTCGCGGCGTAATCGCGGATCTAACCGGGTCCATCCTGTGTGTGGCGAATTATTACTTCTCGCATAAAAACAGGCGCTTGATAGACCTTGTGCCTCATATCGGTCTGCCCTACTCATGTTTCCCCATGAAGGATTTGATCGTCCTCCTCATGCGTCTGTTGACTACCCTCGCCAAAATCATGGGACCGGGTGGCGCAAAGGCTGTTGTCGCCGACAGCCTTCTCATGAAACAGCAACTTCTGGTAATCAATCGTTCTCGGCAACGCGCACCCAATCTATCAGCACTTGATCGATTTCTGCTGGGCTTCTGGTCGCTTTTCCTCAGCCCGCACCATATCCTGCGAGCTGCGGTTATCATCAAGCCATCAACCCTGCTGAGGCTCCACGAAGCACTCAAGAAACGCAAATTTCGTTTGCTGTTTTCAGCTCTAAAAAAGGGCAAGCCCGGACCCAAGGGCCCATCCCAGGAACTCATCCAGGCCATCATTGAGATGATGCGACGAAATCCGCGCTACGGTTGCCCAATGATTGCAGGGCAAATCTCAAAGGTGTTCGGCATTGACATCGACAAGGACATCGTCCGACGAGTCCTGGCCAAGTACTACCATCCGGCACCTGATACCGATGGCGGCCCTTCATGGCTGACTTTCATCGGCCATATGAAAGATATCCTCTGGAGCGTGGATCTCTTTAGATGCGAATCCATCACGCTGAAGATCCACTGGGTACTTGTCGTCATGGACCAGTTCACTCGCCGCATCATCGGTTTTGGTGTACACGCTGGTGACTTCGATGGCATTGCGCTGTGTTGCATGTTAACAAAGCGATCTCAAAGCATGGAACACCCATGTATCTTAGCTCTGACAATGCTCCCCTATTCCGATACCAACGATGGAAAGCAAACCTTCGCATCCTGGATGTCGAGGAGATAAAAAACGTTCCATATGTTCCACTATCGCATCCCTTCGTCGAACGACTGTTCAATATACTTAAGTGGACATTCGTGATGAGACTATCCAGAACACCTCAGCTTCTCGTAGATGCAACCGATCTCAATGAATTACCCAGTTTATGGATCAATCGAGAGTTGATCGTATCGCAACAGGATATAGCGGCCCTGTTTTCTCCTGCGGTGATCGCCTTCATCGCTGAAAATCAATATTCCCTCTCTATTACCCAGCATAATCGGCGTAACAGCTTCCGCTCTACGCAGACTTTCCACACCTGCAACCTTGACCTTACGTACATCATCACTTTCGTCACCGCTCCAGAACCACAATTTAAACGGTTTATCTTTTTTATCTTCCCTATGCGCGAGGATCAGATAGCCTTTCAGTCGCGGATCATATGTCATACCGCGTATACCGGCGCCATTGAGATCCAGATAAATCTCTCGAAAACGCGGAGCTTCATGATTGAAGACCCCCGAAGGGTTCTCAAGAGCCAAAATGATAGTCTTGTTATCTATCAGGGGGCTACGGAAACCGAACCAAAGCTGATCACCCCCCTTGTTGAACGTTAAACCTTCAATCTCCAATCCCCCGATTCGCTTCGCACCCTTCGCACTGGCCGCCTTGTCCAGCACAGGATGGTGTGCAGTGAGGAACTTCTTTAAGTCTGGTACGAGCCCGGAATCCGTAATGCGATCCCCCTGAACCCGAAAACGGATGAGCTTTTCTCTAGAGCGGCTTACCCTGCCCTTGTGTTCAGTGCGCGAGTAGGAGGTCACTGCATACACATAGCCGTCCTTGTCCATCGACAGACCTTCCAGGTCGTCAAGTTTGCCCAAGATGCGCAAACCTCCGCGTCTTGCCAGCGAGCTCAAAAACGACTCGCCCTTTAACGGGACCACCTGTACAGTCCCATCGGCATCAAGCGACATGATGCTCAGAGGGTGCGAAGCTTCATCTTCGGCGATGACCATCCGCCCATCCAAGAGCTGTACGACCCCGGAGGGCTCATAAATGCCCTCCGATTTTCTGAACTTCTCGTGACGAGGGAAAGACTCACGTTCGATGGTCTGGGCATAAAGAAATCCCGTCACGGACAGCCATGCGAAAACTGCAGGTATTAGTAGTTTCATCAGTCTGGTTCTGATCATCTTCAGTGATGCGTACAGATCACACCAGATGCTGAGCCAGGAGAACAAGCACGAATGTCAATCAACTGGAAATACCAGGGAGGCAAGTGGTGATCGAATTCGAGGAAAAGTGGAAACCGGTCATAGTTTAGGCCACCCGCCTGACTGACCGAAAATTCCGATACAACCCTACAAAGCATCTTGATGATGCATGATCAGGAGGACACTAAAAGCAGCAAGAATGCTCAAGCCCAAACCCATTAGAAATATAGTGTATGAAACTTGCAACCGCTTCATCTTTTTGTTGGCGTGCGTACCGAGAAAGTACAGCTGCTTTGCCATATTGTCATAGATTCGAGGACTGCTTTTCAGCATTTTACGCATGTTCGTCACGTACTCGCTTTCTTGAAGGATCGTGTAGTCTTCGAAAATCAGCAGACTTGCCTTATCCTGTTTGAAATCCATCTCGGTCCATTCGCCCTTTCTCCTCGCAGGCAAGGCAGAAAGGATAGCGAACGCCATCGAGAGGAAGCATGTCAGCAGGAATATCACTGTAGGAATCTCCAGCAATGGCTCCGCGGACATGACAAACGCTTCGGAGATAAAAAGAAATGACAGGATGAGCCCGTTGATGGAGATCATGATGTTGGCTTTGGTAGTAGCCAAGGCGATAAGGTCCAGGTGCGCCCGGTAGGCGTTGCGAAATAACGTCTCGATGCCACGGCGTGAACCTATTGCCGCTTTCGATGTTTTCTTTTTCTTTGTCTGAATCTTGGCCTTTGCGGGATCTCTTCGATCCTTCAACACCCTTCGATCTTGCTTTTCTCTAAGTATTACGGGCCTAACAGGGATTTTGTTCGTTTCCATTATGGACCCGGGGGACTGGAGCAAGGTCAAGAGCGACACGACCTTTGACATCGAGGTACCCGCCATGTTCTGGGCGGATGGCGATCTGGACGAGCCAGAAATGATTCTTGTCTCGGTGCGTCGCAAGTCGGGTGATGCGCTGGGCGACAAGGTCAGCCTGAAGATCGACATCAACGAGTTCGTCGACCAGAAGTGGAACGGGGTCAAGAAACTCAGCCTGGAAAACGGCGATGACGTCGACGTGGTTGCCGAAGGCTTTGCCTGGTACCTGAATCGCGTGGCCGCGGCTGCACCTGACAGTGGCTACAACCCGGGGCTTGCTGCCTGGGTCAAGTTGGTCGTCAATGGCGAGTCCCTGGGTGTCTATGTAAACGTTGAGCAACCTGATAAACAATTTTTGAAGAACCGAGGTCTCTACACCAAGAACGAGACCTGGCTTTACAAGGCCAGTGATGTTAGTTCAGTTGAACTCAAGGTCGGTGACCTGGACAGTCCGACCACTACAGAACTGTGCTATTCACCGTTTGTTTCCGAAGGCGGTGGAGTCAATGGCAAGAAAGGCGGCGGCAGCAGTGACTGCACCGCGCCGGACAGTGACTCTGCCATGGCCACGGAGCTGAACAAGCTGATCGACATGGAGGCCATGTTGACCCTGGGTGCGGTCAGTGCCTTCACCATGGGTCCGGATGACCTGTTCTCGAAGGGGAAAAACTTCTACTACATTGATTTCCTCGGTGGTGACAAGCGGCTCTACACCCAGTGGGATCTCGATTCGGTCTTTACGTCAAAGAGTCCTGACGCAAGCATCTACGGTACTGAAAAGCGCAATCGCGGCACCACGGAACTGTCACAGACGGCTTACCAGGAGGTCATCCTCAACAATCCCACTTTCCGGGCACAGTATGACCTGATTCTGGGTGGCCTGCTGAACGGCCCCCTGCAGATCGATGCCCAGATTGCCTTCCTGAATGATCTGGAAGTCTTGCTGACTTCGGCCCTTGAGGCGGACCCGAATAATAATTTCGCGGATAGTGTGCCCGAACGATTCGATTCCTTGCGTGAGTGGGTGAGCGCGCGTGTCATCAATATTAACGACCAGCTTGGCAACTGATCCAGCTGCATGAGTTCCTTGTAAAAGGAAGCAGCCTGGCAGTTACAAAGGCAATAACAGCGGCGACCTTCGGGAGACTGTGTGAAAACGGACTCAAGGCTGTCAAAATACCCGCATCATTTGATGCGGGTATTTTTTTATGCGACACATCACCGGCAATTCAAGACAGCAAGCTACACTTTCTATCAATTGGTGGTCTGTTCCCTGCCTGACGCTGGCATACCAGTGGTAGACGATTCAAAGTCGTTCAGCCCCATCCATGATCCACCCTTCAGTCACCACCGATGTAGAGGAAAGTTTCTTGGTGTAGGTCATACCCGAACAGTGGCCATATTCCCTCGTGCGCCACCAGTTTCGGAGCCGCGGATAAGAACCAGATGACGCAACCATCATGACTACCGCTCAATTATCATGACTGTAGTAGCCGTGTCGCACACCGCCCAGCAATGTTCGAAAATCATCCCCCGCCATGTGAACCAGATGCTCATGGTCACCCGCCTCAAAATACACATTGGCAAGACTGGTCAGCGCCTGGTCGAGGAACGTCTCGACACCGTAAGCGGGACCAAGCGGCGGGGCTGCCCCTGCCTCGCAATCGCTGAACAGTTCTGCGAGTTCGTCCTCAGTGGCGAGGTGAAAGTCCCGGTTGAGTTCCTTTCGCAGATGCTCCACCTCAACCCAGTTATTGGCCGGAACCACGACCATGGCATAGCTGGCCGTATCCTTAACAATGACTGCCTTGGCGATATGATCTTCATTCACATGAGCGGCTTCGGCTGTTTCATGGCTGGATCCCGTGTGCGGATGCGGAACCAGGTCGTACTCAACTGAATGTTGTTCAAGAAAACGTTGAACGGTCTCCGCGACTGCCATCTTCTATCTCCTTATGCGAAATTTAAAAGCTCTTCTGAATAACCTACCCAGCCGCAAGCGAACGGGGTGTTAGAAGAGCACTAGCTGGTTATCTTCATTACGCCGCAAGCGGTGGGGAATAGAACCCCAAGGGATTGAATGAAACGCAGTATAAGCCTACCTCACACCATCTTCGAGTTGCCTGATGCGCTCTTTCAAGCGCATGATTTCTGCTTCATTGGATCCGGTTCCCGGTGCACCGTATGCGGGAGCGCCGCCATAGCCTGGAGCGGCACCATAACCAGGCGCACCACCATAGCCATAGCCTGGGGCTGCACCATAACCAGGCGGACCACCATAGCCATAGCCTGGGGCTGCACCATAACCGGGAGCACCACCATAACCATAACCTGGGGGACCACCTGGATAACCGTAGCCAGGCCCGTCATAATAATCATCGTAACGATCTTTATCTTTATTACCGCCCATCCACTTGGATGGATTCATCATTTTGCCCATATCGAACGCATAGACTGAATTGGCAAGCAGTAAGCTGACTGCCACGATAAATACTCTGAATTTTATTTTCTGGTTTTTCACTGTGTATGTTCCTCCGTATATTGAAAGTAATCGCCTCTGGACAAACAATGCTGCTGGCCTGTCTCCCGACTACCTTTATGCCACTAGCCGGTCATGGCGTCAAATAAAAGTACATCAAAGAGCTCATATGCAAGGAAAATACAGTGGCAGCCCTGCATCATCAGTTCTGCCACACCGCATAACCCTGGTCGCGCAACCAGTCCGCCAGTGCCGCTTCCTTCTCTTTGTCGCTGAGTCCTTCCCCGTCAAAACCCTCAATCAGTTCCAGCGCCAGCTCAACACCGTATGTTCGCGGATATTTGCTGCTTCGGTAACCAAGCCGGTGTTGTTCAAAGCGGTCACCCGGCTCGTGTATGGTCATCCCGACGTACACACAGGGCATGTCTTCGATATAACCCAGGTTCTCCTGACGAAATTCCTTGATCCATAGCACTTCCGGATCAAGTGTAATGATATAGAGATTACGGCCCTTGCGTTTCTTCGCCGCGATCCGGGCCTTCTGTTGCCACTCAAATATCTTTTTGTCTAATTCCGCGTCATCCATCGAAGATAATTTTCATCGAATCAGGGAGGCGAGTCGGCTCGCAAATCGTTCGCCCACGAGCGGACTACTGCAATAAACGGCCATGATCATACCCTGCACAAATCCATAAAGAACCGGGCTTGTCCTTTGATTCAGTCCAAATTCAGTGCAGCAACGTCGATTTGACCTAACATTCCATCCCAAATGGGGTATATTATCCTGGCTTGAAATAGTATCGATGCGATATTGATAACGGCGGGTCAGTCGCCGCCCTGCAGCCAGGGCGTGTGGCATAACAGAGAGGAATATGACGATGGCGGAACGACAAACAATCAAGAGTTTGTCCAAAGAGCTGAAAACACTGCGCAGTCAGGTGCGGGAAATGGAGTTGCGGTTCGAAAGCAAGCTGGAAAAGGCGCTGGAAAAGGCGGCTGAAAAGTTGAAATCCAGGGTTGAAGCCAGCAAGACCCGTGCTGATACAACACCCGCGCATGGTTCGGGTATGGATACCAGTGAACGCCAGCGGATGATTGCAGAAACGGCCTATTTCCGGGCTGAACAGCGTGGTTTTTCCAGCAGCGATCCGGAGAAGGACTGGAAGGATGCGGAGATTGAAGTTGACCGCATGCTGCTGGAGGGAAAGCCAAAAAATCCCGTGACCCGTGACAGGAAAGCGGCCACCAGGAAAGTCCGCTCTGGACCATCGACTACGGCATGACTGACAGGCCCTGACAGCCGCCTCTACAGACGCCGGGTGCAGCCATTTCCCGCCAGGAATACTGTGAGTGATTCGTAAAACCTGGCGACAGTCAACGGGCCTACAAAAGCCGGATAACGAGAGGATGTTTCTTTTGATGCAGGTAGGTTAGTCGTACTATGACTAAGTTTGGATTACTTCTTTCCTGATAGGATGTCGGTAACATTCCGCTGCTAGCGGAAAGTTTGTTTTGCTTTTCACCTATTTTTGCCCACCTTAAACTGCTCATCAGTGAGAGTTGTTAGTAAGTAAGAGGAGTGCTGCCTTCTCGAATAATGCTTGTGCGCACAGGAACAAATGGAATCATTCCCGACTTATTCGACTACAACATCCCAAGCATCCCCACACAATGTCGGGAACCGGACACTATCGATGCGGCTCTGAACCGCACGCCCTGCATTTTCAAGAGTAATTTCTTCAACGTGCTTTCCCACACTGTTGATCATCATCAATAGCATGGCAATTGACCGGGACCCCGGTCATGAGGGGTAACCTTCGCCTCCGAGCCATGCAGCTTGCGGGGGTTGCTTCTTTGTGACATTGCGTCTCCTCCAGATTGGCGGGCTGTTGCCTGCCTCCTGTCACCAAACCGCTTCAATAATTGTTATTGCTACGGGGATGCTCCTGTTTTTCCGGCTACTTTACAACAGGTCGATGCCCGGGCGCGATACGCAACATCTCGGAGTCGACGAGTTCGGGAAACTGTTGCCCAAGCCGATCGTAGAAAGCGGGATCACTTTCAGTAAAGAGGAGTCCGATTCCTCCTCCATTGTGCCATATGACCATCGCTTTCATGCGATCAATACGAGAGATGGCACCAGAAACAACAAATTCCAATTCGACAATGTCGTTGGGGTAGAGCGCCACTGGACCGGTCTCGATAAAAACCCCTTCTGGATTGATATCCCGTGTTATATAACGGCCAAGAGTACGGCCCTGGTGGAATACATCCACCTCCACATGCAGCGAGATGCGGGCACTGCAACGGTGATTCATTGCCATCTCAACCCTCTTTCTGTCTTGACATGAAATACCGGGATCCATCTACTTCGCAAGCAATGCATCCCCGGCCGTATCGCTCAGGGCGCTGAGGTCACGAATGGTTATCCGGCGTCCATTCACTTCCAACAGGCCGTCCTGTTGCAGATGCATTAATACACGGCTTACCGTCTCGATGGCCAATCCGAGATGATTGCCGATGTCCTGCCGTGACATGCTCAGGTTGAACGCCCGTGCCGAAAAGCCACACGCCTGAAAACGCCGGGACAGGTTGTACAGAAAACTGGCGACTCGCGATTCCGCATCTTTTCTGTCGATCATCAACAACATATGGCGAACACGGTTGAGTTCCTCCCCGAACAGCTCAAACAGCAAGCCACATGAACACCCGCCATGATTCTGCAGCTCTGTGAGGGGCATCTCGCACACGGAGGCAGTCTCCAGCGCCACGGCAGAAGCCCCGTGTCTGCCGGTACCCAATGCATCGATACCCAGCACGTCTCCCGGCAGATGAAAGTCCACCACCTGTTCATCGTTGCTCCCGGTCGACAGATAGGTCTTGAACGAACCTGACCTGACGGTATACACCACCTCATTCAGATCGCCGTTGTAGAAAACGTGTTGGCCCGGTTTGAGCACCCTCAAGTACAAAGATGAGGTATCTACCAATCCGTGGCCGACGGCCCACATGCGGGCCGCCCGGCAATTGCTCCGCGTGGCGCAGGTGCGACAGGCTACTGCCAGCTTCCCGATGTCTCTGAAACGTGTGGCGTTTCCAGGCCCGGTCGCACACACCGTGCTAGCGGGCAGTCCTTGTATAATCCCGTGACCCTGCGCGGTACTTTCTATAGATTTTATTGCCATCACACCCCCCTTTTGTTCTGTATTATTTGTCTTAACCTGCTCATGCGGCATGCGGGCTAAGTAGAGACTGCCAAAAAAAGTGTAACCAATTGATATTATTTACCCAATCATTGCAAAAATCTTTCTGTAGGGGGCTTCTAGCCACGATTCGCGCCGGGGACGGCGCTCCTACAAGTCTGTGTCAGAACCTCACCAGTGGTGAATTCCAGAACCAAAATGGAATATTCATTTTATCCAGTAAATCATGTGGCGAAACCAGATTCCAGGCCGATATTTACGCAACTCTCTAGTTTAGTATACTTTTTTTTGCTATCCATGACGAATTGATATTCATGCTGCCATGGGAAGCTGATAGAGTCCTCGGCAATGAGTCTGCAAACAGAACTTTTTCAACGTGGTCTGCAATTTGTGAGCGTGTGGATGGCCAATTATTAATCGCATATTCGCGACGATGTTGGCACGTCACATCCGAGGATCGCCGAAGGCATCGGGGTAAAATACGCCGCGGCCGCGTTACTTTGCGCGCTGATAGGCACCAATGAGTTCGGCCTGGCCCAGGATGTGGCCCTCCATGGCATGTTCGATGTCTGATTTCTTTGGGTTACCGAGTTCTGGCAGGACGGTGTCCAGTGCGTACAGTTTGTAAAAGTAATGGTGCTGGCCGTCCGCGGCCTTACTTTGTCGCCTTCATGGCTTTGTTCAGCATTCTCCCTTTGTGATGATCCGCCGTGAATCCTGAGAGTACGTCCATCAGTTCTGCCGCCAGCTTGGGAGCAACGAAGTCGGGACTCGTGCAAACGGAGACAATATCTGGCTTCGGCCACTGGGCGGGGCGGTGAGGCCCGTGACTGAACCTACGTCGCAACGAGTCCCACGTTTCGTCTTCCAGCCACATGGCGGGCGAGTCGATGGGATGCTGCACCAGCCAATGCACTCGGCACTGGGGCCACATGCGCATCGTATGGAACATGAAGTTGGCAATATTGGTTTGCTGTCGCTGGTCCATCATGTCGTGATGCTCGTCAACATGGAGAATGTGCGATGGCGCGATGTTGTATGCCTGCCATCTCTTCCTCCATCGGGCAAATGCGTGATTGTGGCGCTCTACAACTATCGACAACGGACAGGCTGCCCAGTTGAGCAGTTGCTCGAGACGGTGAGCAGCATCAGGCATCTCGTTGAAGTAATCGAGGTCGATATCAAGGATGGAGTACATCGTCACCTACCTTCTGCCCGAACAGTATAATGGGCTGAGTTGCTACCATTAATGATAGGCCGCTGCGGCATATTGTGTGAATGACCGACATAGCCCTCGAGAAGCAGCATAATCCAACCCGGTCTGGATGTCTGCTTTGGCCGGAACTCGACCTTCAGCCTGGATTTAAAGGAAAAATATGCTGATCGGCAGGGTGCGACCCTTTGGTGACTTTTATGAAACCAGCTCTGATCCCGCATGAGTGAGTATTTCTACATATTGTGATATATCCATTTTGAATTTCTACATATTGTGGTAAATACCTTTTAAGTGTATGTTAGCGCTGTCAATCAATGACCAATGCCAACTGTTGATAGTCATCTGGCGGACAGAAAAAGCTAATACATTCACGCAGAGGAATTCTACTATGAATCAGGTAGCACAATCTCTACCTACTGAGGCAAAGAGTGCTGTTGAAATTGTTGTGTATATAAGCAAAGACCTTGGGGATGAACAACGGAATCTCGTGGTAGCCGCACTGGAAAAGACGAATGGAATCATAGGGGCAGAATTTTGCCTGTTGCGTAACCATCTCGTGCTCGCAAAATATGACAAGGATATTTTGTCGTCGCTGGATGTATTGAAAAGCTTCAATTCATTAAATCTGGATGCCAAACTGATCGGTCCGATATAGTCGCTCACGCGAGGGAACTGTAGCCAACGGCCTGCAACAACACGGGCGATGTCGGCTGTGGTGCAGGCGATCGGCCAGTGCACTCGACGGATAATTGGCTGTAGCATTGCCGGCTGTCATTTCGATCAAACGGTGGTTTGCTCCCTGTTTGCCGCTGGCATACCGGTGATTGAGCTCGTAGATTCAGTCTGGTGCAGGGTCAGTTGCGTGAACGGAATCTCCCAGTGGTATTCGGTACAGGCCTCGACACACCAGCGCTGCAGGCGGCGTCTCAGGCGGTTATAGAGATCCGCCAGCGTACCGTCAAAATCGGCAATCACCACCAGATCCAGCGAGGAGGTGTTGGCCCGTTCAAATTCGACCCTCAGGTTGATCAGCTGGCCGGCGTAGCCCTCGTCTTCCGCACAACGTTCGATGTGTGCTTTCAGGGTATCCGGGATGGTCTTCACGCTCTCCTGTTGCAGGTTGTAGGTAATCCCGATCGTCTCCTTGATACGGAAATTAGTGGACAGG
>JBDLIZ010000083.1:0-13664 GCA_039714615.1 Pseudomonadota bacterium
CTGTCACCAGGTCCATCGTCTGTGAGCTGGTAAGCTCTATCTCGCGCAATATCGATCGAACGGTCTCTGTTGCCCGCTATACTCCTTTCTCGCGAACTCCGGTTCACCCGCTTTTATGTATTCGCTTGTTGAAACGCAGGCCGAGTACATTTCTTGTTCAATCACCCAGGATACCCTAATGACTCAGTATAAAATTAATGCCCGGGACACCGAGACCTCCAGTCAGTATGCCGGCATTCGTCAGGCAGAGCTTGGCGACCAGGGCTGGAACCGCGAGCGTTCCGCGAACCTGGCAACCCGTGAGGGCTTTGAGCTGACCGACCAGCACTGGCATGTGATCAGTTATCTGCGCGAGCAGTATCTGGAGCATGGCCTGCCACGGTTTGCCAGAACGACTGCCCGTGCACTCAATAAGCAATTTGCCGCGCAGAGCGGTAACAAGTATCTGTATAACCTGTTTCCCGGTCGCCCGGTGACACAAGGCAGTCGCCTCGCCAACCTCCGCACACCAGCCAATGCCACCGATGTTTCATTTGGTACGAGCTATTGAAAAGTTTCAAGCCTCGGCCAACCAGGGACCCGATCAGCACTAGCGACCGGGTAATGCGCATACATAATAAATTCGACCGCCAGGCTATAGAGCGGGCTGAAAATGAAGGCATGATCGCAGCCGATGTTATGGCTGTCATAGTACACAAAGGGAAGCTCTCTGATGTCATCACAGGACGGTAATGGTAGCCAGGGCAATCTCTGGGGTGGTCGTGGAGGTGGTCGAGGGTCGCCTCCCGACCTTGGAGAGTTATTTCGGCAAGGCAAGGATCGGTTCGGGCAGATGCTGCCGGGCGGTAGCACGCGCGGCTTTCTGATTATTGCCCTGCTACTGCTGATTGGAGCGGGAGCCTGGTCTGCTTATTACACGGTACCCAGTGATTCGGTGGCTGTCGTACAACGTTTTGGGAAGTACCTCAAGGAGGTGCCGCCCGGCCTGCATTTTAAATTGCCATTGGGTATCGACAGAGCGACCATCGTTCCCGTCAAGCGCCAGTTGAAACAGGAATTCGGCTTCACGACCCCGGGCGCCAGCGATCCGTACCAGAGTCCCCGAGGCGGAGAGCGAGAGACAAGGCTGGAAACGGAAATGGTGACAGGTGACCTCAACGCCGCATTGGTTGAATGGGTGGTTCAATACCGCATCTCGGATCCGGTTAAATACCTTTTCGAAGTGCGGGAACCGAGTGAGACGCTGCGCTACGTTTCGGAATCCGTCATGCGGGAAGTGGTCGGCGATCGCACTGTGGACGAAGTCATCACCATCGGTCGTCAGGAAATCGAAACCGAAGCCCTGGCCAAGATGCAGGTGCTGGCGTCCAAGTATGTGATGGGCATCAGCATCGACCAGGTGCAGTTGAAAAACATCAATCCACCGCGACCGGTGCAGGAATCTTTCAACGAGGTCAACCAGGCGCAGCAGGAGAAGGAGAAACTGATCAACGAAGCCCGGCGTGATTATAACAAGGTGATTCCGCTGGCCGAGGGCGAAAAGGATCAGCGCATCAGGGAGGCCGATGGTTACCGCTTGAAACGCATCAACGAGGCGGAGGGTGACGCGGCACGGTTCAATGCCCTGCTGGCGGAATATCGCAAGGCCCCGGAGGTCACGCGTCGCCGTATCTACATCGAGACCCTGCAGGAGGTACTGCCGGGCATCCGTTCCAAGATTATCATCGATGAACAGGCACGTAACATTCTGCCGTTGCTGAACCTCGATTCACATAAGGAGGCGAAGCCATGAAGGTCAGTCATATGGCGCTGCTGGCGGTTGCGATCGTCGGCGCCTATGTTGCAACGAGTTCGGTCTACACGGTGAGTGAAGTCGAGCAGGTGATTATTACCCAGTTCGGTAAGCCTGTCGGTGACCCCGTTACAACCGCCGGCCTGAAGATCAAGGTGCCGCTCATTCAGGAAATCAACCCGATCGACAGGCGGGTACTGGAATGGGATGGCAATCCCTCGGATATGCCGACCAAGGACAAACTGTATATCTCAGTCGATCTGTATGCCCGCTGGCGCATCACGGATCCCTTGCAATACTTCCTGCGCCTGCGGGATGAACGCAGTGCACAGTCCCGGCTGGACGATATCCTCGGCAGCGAGACCCGTAATGCCGTGGCCAAGCACGAGTTGATCGAAATCATTCGCACCACCAGTGATCGCGTACCTTTGCGTGATGCCTTGCTGACGCAGGCGGAACCGGACATGGGCGCGCTGGTGCCCATCCACAAGGGGCGTGTGCAGGTCGAGCGGGAGATCTTCGCCGCGGCTACGGAAAAGGTGCAGGTATTCGGTATTGAGCTGCTCGATATCCGTTTCAAACGCATCAACTACAACGAAAGCGTACGTCCGAAGATCTATGATCGCATGGTCAGTGAGCGGCGACAGATTGCCGAACGCTTTCTCTCGGAAGGCAACGGTGAGGCGGCCAGAATCCGCGGTAACCGGGTGCGCGAATTGAACAGGATCCAGTCCGAGGCCTACCGGGAGGTCGAGGAGATCCGCGGTGTGGCGGATGCGAAAGCCACCGAGATCTATGCACGCGCCTATAACCAGAGTCCGGAATCGGTGGAATTCTATGAATTCACGCGCACCATGCGGTCCTACGAGTCGATCATTGCGGCTAATACGACCCTGGTGCTTTCTACCGACAGCGACCTGTTCAAATTCCTGAAAGGGATGAGTCCAGACGGTGTGGGTATCCCGACCCAGGCGTTCGGTGTCAAAAAATGACATCGGACTAGTCGAAATACCATGAAACAAGGAGATCATAATGAGTGAACAAGAAAAAAGGCTGATGGCCGAATACGGTATTACCAGCACGGTCAAGAAGGTGTATCGATACAAGGATTACCGCTACGACAGGCTATCCGATGCGATCAGTTATGCGCGGAGTGATACCAGGCGTAGTGGAGAGGCTGTCAAACCGGAAACAGCGGTCTCGCCGGCTGACTTGTAGTCAGCAAGGTTAACCACCCGAATACAGCTGCAGGGCTGCACCAGAGCTGGCGCCTTTGGCGAGGAATTCGTCGTAGTGCATGTAATGCGATCCGTCACAGGAACATGCCCGGGTAAAACGTAGTCAGGACAACATTGAACAGACTCGATTGAACTGCTCCCAGCTGAATCGAGTTGCAGTGTCTGGCCTGAATGTCTTCCATTAAATTATTTAGGATTGAATACCATGAGCAAAGGACAACACAGCAACAAAGAGATGAAGAAGAAACCGGCCATGACGCCAAAAGAAAAAAAGGCGGCAAAGAAAGTAAAGAAAGAACAGCAAGAGTCTACTGGCTTATTCAGTAATAGCAGGCAGCCTTAACCCGGATGTTGCATCAGTCGCATTCAGACCTTGAGTCAAACTGATAATGGTTAAAGCTCTCAAGCTGAAATCCAATCCAAATGGTCCGTTATGGCTTGTAACCGGCCTGAATGCTATTTCAGCCCTTGCTTGTTCTGTTGCCGCTGAGCTTGCGATTCGCTCCAAACGTAGCTACGGCTACGTTTGGAGCTCCATCCCGGCGCTCAGCAACAACAGCCCGGCGCAATCATCTGAAATCCTGATGCGACATCCGGGTTAACCGGCAGACATCTGGTTTGAAAAATATGTTTGAAACCATTTCAAACCAGATCAAGGAAAAATCAATAATCATCAAAGCGTTTTTATCGGGTGCGCACACTCGCAATACGCTGAGCAACGATGACGATACCAGGTTGTTGCGCGCCGCGTTGTTCAGTATCGAGCAACTGAATCGTCACGCAGTAAAGCTGGCTGGCCAGCATAAAATCGATACGCGTCCGGGGCCGGACAGGTTGTTACCGCGGCTGGCGGATAATGAGCATGTCCTGTTGGCGGCTTATGATGTGGTGGCAGTCGCAACCATACCAGGACAACGGATCGTACCGGCAGAGGCCTGGTTGCTCGATAATTTTTACCTCATCGAGCAGCAGATTAGTCTGGCGCGTCGGCATCTCCCGCGCGGCTACAGCCGGCAGTTACCGCGACTCGCAGAGGGGCTGTCTGCCGGATTCCCCCGAATCTATGACCTGGCCCTGACGTTGATTTCTCACATGGATGGCCGTGTCGACAGCGACAACACTACCCAGATCATCGCTGCCTATCAGAGTGCTGAACCGTTAAAGCTGGGTGAGCTGTGGGCATTTCCGATCATGCTGCAGTTGGCGTTGCTGGATAATCTGCGTCGCGTAGCCTTGCGTGTCGCGCGTCGGCGCGAGGAGCGCGAAGCCGCCATTGTCTGGGCAGACCGCATGCTGAAAACGGCTGAAGAGGAGCCGAAACAGCTTATCCAGCGACTGGCCGAGTTTGCCAATGCTGATGTGCCACTGACCGCATCCTTTGTGGAAGAATTTTACGCCAGACTCCAGGCTCAGGGGCCAGCGATGGCGTTCGTTCAAACCTGGCTCGAGCAAAAACTTCTCGAACAGGGGGTGTCCGCAACGCAACTGTCGTCGGCGGCTGCCCGAACAGCCGCAACCAACCAGATATCGATTGCCAACAGTATCAGCAGCCTGCGTTTTATCGGCACCGTGGACTGGCGTGATTTTGTCGAGTCGCTCAGCGTCGTCGAACAGACGCTACGAAAAGACCCCGCGGCAATGCATGCCGGACAGAACTTCGCCACCCGCGATCGTTACCGGCATGTGATTGAAGATGTGGCCAGGCGTTGTGAGAGCAGTGAATTGGATGTTGCGCGTGAAGCCATTGCGCTTGCACAGGAAGCGACAGAGTGTGTGGGTGCCAATGATCGCAGCGCGCATGTCGGATTCTATCTGGTGGATCATGGGCGACAGCGTCTGGAGCAGGCGGTTGACTGCCGTTTGTCGTGGAAGACGCGAGCAAACCGGGCATTCCGAAATCACCACCTGCCGCTTTACCTCAGCCCCATCCTGTTGCTTACCGTGCTGGCGACCAGTGTAGTGCTGTCTTCCTTCAGTGGTATCGCATTGGCTGACTGGCGCTACTGGTATTTTGCCATGTGCGGCCTCATCGGCGCCTCGGCGTTGGCTGTGCCACTGGTAAACCTCATGATTACCTCCATGCTGCCACCGCGCGCCTTACCTCGCCTGGATTTTTCCAAAGGGATTCCAGATATCCATCGCACTATGGTGGTTGTGCCGACACTGCTGAGCAAACCGCAAGAGGTTGATGATCTGCTCGAAGCCTTGGAGATCCGTTATCTTGGCAATCGCGATCGCAATCTCTTTTTTGCATTGCTGACCGATTTCCGTGACGCGCCTGAGTGTATCCAACCCGGTGACGATGCCTTGCTTGCCTATGCGCGCGCAGCACTGCAAAGGCTTAATGAGACCTACAGCGAAGACCGTCCGTGCATCTTCTATTTGTTTCACCGGCCTCGACAGTGGAATGTCTATGAACAGGTGTGGATGGGATATGAGCGTAAGCGCGGCAAGCTGGAACAGTTCAATGCCTTGCTGCGTGGCGGAGCGCAAACGGCATTTTCGGATATTGTCGGCGATGCCTCCATCCTGGGTTCGATCCAGTATGTGATCACGCTGGACACCGACACGCAACTGCCCCGCGATGCGGCACGCACACTGATCGGTAACATGGCGCATCCGCTGAACCGGCCGGTCTACGATGTCGACAGGAAACGTATTGTAAAAGGCTACGCGATCCTGCAACCACGCGCCTCGATCAGTCTGACCAGTTCAGCCCGGTCGCGGTTTTCGAAATTGTTCGCGGGCGAGTCTGGCATTGATCCCTACACGCGAGAAGTATCCGATGTCTATCAGGATGTTTTCGGCGAAGGATCATTTGTCGGCAAGGGTATCTATGATGTGGATGCCTTTCGTCAGGCCGTTGATGGACGCTTTCCAGATAATCTCATTCTCAGTCATGATCTGTTGGAAAGCGGCTATGCGCGATCGGCGCTGATAACCGATGTCGATCTCATTGAAGAACACCCAGACAGCTACGCCGTCGATATCAGTCGGCGACATCGGTGGATACGTGGAGACTGGCAACTGGCCAGCTGGCTGCTGCCGATGGTACCTGGACCGGATCAATCAGAAGAATCGAAGGCCAGGCGCCAAGCGAATCCGCTCTCGGCCTTGTCGAGGTGGAAGCTTTTTGACAATCTTCGCCGCAGCCTGGTATCACCGGCACTGTTTGCCCTGCTGATCGGTGGTTGGCTGTTTGGCCCGGGGCCTGTGTGGTTCTGGAACCTGCTGGTGGTGATGATGGTGTTCCTGACACCCTTGCTGTCCGCCTTGATCGCGTTCATCCGTAAGCCAGGTGAGCGTGCCTGGCTGGTGCATCTGGTGCAGACCGGCAGATCGGCCGACCGCCCGATGGCGAACGCCTTTCTAACCTTGATTCTGTTGCCCTACGACACACTGATTTGCCTGGATGCGATCCTGCGTTCGGGTGTGCGTATGCTGTTTACCCGACGCGGATTATTGCTCTGGCATACGAATGCGTACGCACGCCGTAACGCACGGCGCACACTGACTGATTATTTCTCGGAGATGTGGATCGCGCCGCTTGTGGCGATGGTATCGGCTTTTACATTGAGTGGCGAGGGGTTGCTTCTGAGCGCCCCGGTATTGTTGCTCTGGCTGGTATCACCTGTGATTGCCTGGTGGATCAGCCAGCCACTGGTCTCCGCCGTACCCGATTTGAGCGCTGAACAACGCTCATTCCTGAGGCTATCGGCTCGGCGGACTTGGCGCTATTTCGCGGACTTCGTTGGCCCGGAAGAGAACTGGCTGCCGCCCGATAACTTCCAGGAATATCCGGCGCCGGTTATCGCTTCACGTACCTCTCCCACCAATATTGGCATGTCGTTGCTGGCGGATCTGTCGGCCTACGATTTCGGCTATATCTGTGCCGGAGAATTCCTGCGGCGCGCCGGAAACACACTGGCCACGATGGAAAAGCTGGAACGCTATCGCGGCCATCTTTATAACTGGTACGACACCCGCACCCTGAAACCGCTTCATCCGCAATACGTCTCTTCGGTCGACAGTGGAAATCTGGCGGGCTGCCTTCTCACCTTGCAGGCGGGACTGGCCGAGTTGAAAGATCAGCCGGTGCTGCCTGCAAACGCATTTCAGGGATTACTGGATACCCTGCAGGTGCTGGTGGAGCAGCTTCCGTCATCATCAACGGCCGATCTGGCCAGGAAGATAAAGCTATTAGAAGACACACTCACGCCGAATGATCCGCCACGCACACTGGCCGATGCCGATTGCTTGCTCAACGAGATCCAGCGTATTGGGGGTGGGCTGGTTACATGGCTACCAGCAGATATTGATATTGACGGCGAACTCTATTACTGGGCGCAGGCATTCGATCAACAATTTCGTGCGCTTCGCGGTGACCTTGGATACCTGGCACCCGAGCTGGAACACTTCAGCACCATCCCCACACTGGCGGAATTGGCCAAGGAAGGATCAGCTTATAAGGACGCGGCGGCACGGCTCGGAACCATCGAAGATTTGGCGGGGCGTTGCTGTGAACTGGCGGAGATGGATTTTGAATTTCTCTACGACACAAGCAGTGGTTTGCTGAGTATCGGTTATGACGTGAGTGAACGACGCCGCGACCCAGCCTGCTATGACCTTCTGGCGTCGGAAGCGCGCCTGGCCAGTTTCCTGCTTATCGCACAGGGCCAGCTCTCTCAGAAGCATTGGTTTGCACTTGGCCGCCTGCTGACCAGCCATGGCGGCGATGTGAGCCTGATTTCGTGGAGCGGCTCGATGTTCGAGTACCTGATGCCGCAGCTGATCATGCCGAGATACCACCACACCCTGCTGGACGAGACCTGCAAGGCCGCTGTGTCTCGCCAGATCGAATATGGCCGACAACGTGGCGTACCCTGGGGTATTTCCGAGTCCTGCTACAACGCCACCGATATGAACCAGGTCTATCAATACCGGGCCTTCGGCGTGCCTGGGATGGGACTCAAGCGCGGCTTGGGAGAGGATCTGGTGATCGCGCCTTACGCCAGCGCACTGGCGCTGATGGTGATGCCGCTGGAAGCGTGCCGTAACCTGCAGACTCTGGCCGCCAATGGTTTTCTGGGTGCCTATGGCTTCTATGAAGCGGTCGATTATACGCCTTCACGTGTGCTGCGGGGCAAGCGTCACGCCATCGTGCGTGCCTTCATGGCGCATCATCAAGGTATGAGTCTGCTGGCCCTTGAGCATCTGTTGCTTAACCAGCCCATGCAACGCCGATTCCTGTCTGATCCGCTGATACGGGCCACGGAGCTGTTGCTGCAGGAGCGTGTGCCGAAGAAGGGCGAAACCTTGCACCCGCACGAGGTAGAAGTGAGTGCCGCCGCCCGCCCGCCTGCGACAGATACGGGCTCCATCATGCGCGTGTTTAGCGACCCGAATACGCCAGCACCGGAAGTTCACCTGCTGTCCAACGGCAGCTACCACCTGATGACGACCCATGCGGGTGGCGGCTACAGCCGCTGGCGTGACCTGGCCGTCACCCGTTGGCGCGAAGATGCCACTACCGATGGCTGGGGCACCTTTATCTACCTGCGTGATCGTGATACGGGGACGTTTTGGTCAAGCGCGTATCAGCCGACACTGCGCCGGGCCGATCACTACGAGGCGATTTTCGTGCAGGCGCGGGCTGAATACCGGCGTCGCGATGAGGCCATCGAAGCGCATACCGAGATCAGTGTTTCGCCTGAAGACGACGTTGAGATCCGCCGTGTCACGCTCACCAACCTGTCGTCCCGCACTCGTCATATCGAGGTGACAAGTTACGCTGAAGTTGTGTTGGCCGCGTTGAATGCCGACCTGGCCCATCGCTCTTTTAGCAATCTGTTCGTGCAGACTGAAATTCTGCCAGAGCGGCAGGCGATCCTCTGCACGCGCCGCCCACGCACGCCGGGTGAGCAGCTGCCGTGGATGTTTCACCTGTTGGCAGCACCTGGCGCCGTGTCCGATGAACCCTCATATGAAACGGACCGCGCCAAATTCATCGGCCGGGGCCGAACGGTAGTCAACCCGGTGGTTATGGATGGCAGAAAGGCCTCATCGACTTCGCCGATGGGGTTGTCGAACACGGATGGTTCGGTGCTCGATCCTATCGTGGCGATCCGCAGCACCATCAGCTTGCCAGCCGATGCATCGGCGACTGTGCAGATCATCTCCGGTGTCGCGGACACGCGTGAGGCCGCATTGGCCTTGCTTGACAAGTATTGTGACCGGCACTTCGTTGAGCGAGCCTTTGAAATGGCATGGTTTCAAAGTCAGGAGGTACTGCGTCATCTCAACGCAAGTGAAGCCGATGCACAGCTCTATGGCCGCCTGGCCGCCTCTCTTATCTATGCCAATGCCTTGCGTCGTGCAGCCCCCAGCGTGATTGTCCGCAATCAGCTTGGCCAGTCCGGGCTTTGGCGCTTTGGCGTCTCGGGTGATCTGCCCATCGTCCTGTTTCGCATCGGCGATCTCAACCGCATCGACCTGGTCAAACAGGTGCTGCAGGCCCATGCCTATTGGCGGATGAAGGGTCTGGCAGTGGACCTGGTCATCGTGAACGAGGATTTCTCGGGCTATCGGGCGGTTCTGCAGGATCAGATTCTGGGGCTGATCAACGCCGGTCCCGAAGCACATATTATCGACAGGCCGGGTGGGGTGTTCGTGCGGCGCGCCGAAGAGCTTTCGGAGGAGGACCGGGTCCTGTTCCAGACGGTTGCCCGCGTCCTGTTCACCGATAGCGCCGAGACCCTGCTTGAGCAGGTGGAACGCCCCACCGTGGCAGAGCGCTTGCCGAACCGTCTGGTCCCGGTGTTGCAACCGGGAGCTGAGCCGGGCCAACCTCTAGCGGAACGGGAACGCATCTTCTGCAACGGCCTGGGGGGGTTCACGCCTGACGGACACGAATACGTCATTACCCTTGAACCGGGGCAGAGCACGCCAGCACCCTGGGTCAATGTCATCGCCAGTCCGTACATAGGTACCGTCGTCAGTGAGGGCGGCAGCGCCTATACCTGGGTGGAAAACGCCCACGAGTTCCGTCTGACCACCTGGCACAATGATCCG
The DNA here is from genome assembly GCA_039714615.1 of Pseudomonadota bacterium. Classification (GTDB taxonomy): domain Bacteria; phylum Pseudomonadota; class Gammaproteobacteria; order JAAEPA01; family JAAEPA01; genus JAAEPA01. The sequence continues at coordinate 10,102 of JBDLIZ010000083.1, forward strand.
CTAAGTGACAGCAGCGGTGAGGCGATTTATATGCGTGACGAGGAGACAGGCACATTCTGGTCGCCGACACCCTTGCCTGGCTCTATGGACCCGCAGGGCCAATCCGGCTATGTATGCCGGCACGGCTTCGGCTATAGCGTGTTCGAGCATTACCGGGCCGGCATCTCCTCGGAGCTGTACACCTATGTCGCCATGGACGCGCCGGTGAAGTTTGTGGTGGTAAAACTGGGCAATCATTCGGGCCGCCCGCGTCGACTGTCACTGACCGGGTATTGGGAGCTGGTGCTCGGCGAGTGGCGCCACGCCAATCTGATGCACATTATTACCGAAGCGGATCCGCACAGCGGGGCGCTGTTTGCACGCAATGCCTACGGGCGCGAATGCGCCGATCGTGTGGTCTTTGCACAAGTCAGTGAACCAGAGCGATCGGTCACCGGAAACCGTACGGAATTCATTGGTCGTAACGGTTCATTGGGCAATCCGGCGGCACTGGGTCGCGAGCGATTGTCTGGCCGTACAGGTGCCGGTCTTGATCCCTGTGCCGCGATGCAGATCCAGATCGAACTGGCTGATGGACAAGAGCATGAGATTGTATTTACCTTTGGCGCGGCAAAACATGCTGACGAAGCGCACTATTTTATCGAGCGCTTCAGCGGCCCGGCCGGCGCCCGCCAGGCATTGGAGACCGTATGGGGATACTGGAACCACACCTTGGGCGCGGTGCGCGTAGAAACGCCGGATCCCACCTTAAACATACTGACCAACGGCTGGCTGATCTACCAGACGCTCTCCTCCCGGCTCTGGGGCCGCAGTGGCTATTATCAGTCCGGTGGCGCCTACGGCTTCCGTGACCAGTTGCAGGACACCATGGCGCTGATTCATACCACCCCGTGGCTTGCCCGCGAGCAGTTGCTCCGTTGCGCCGAACGCCAGTTCATTCAGGGTGATGTGCAACACTGGTGGCATCCGCCCAACGGCCAGGGCGTACGCACCCATTTCTCTGATGACTATTTATGGCTGGCGTACGCCACCTGCCGTTATATATTGGCGACCGGTGACACCGGCGTACTCGATGAACCCGTACACTTCCTGGAGGGGCGCGAGTTGAATCCGGGCGAAGAGGCCTACTACGATCACCCGCAACGTTCGAATGAGACGGCAAGCCTGTATGAACATTGTGTGCGTGCCATCAAACATGGACTGCGTTTTGGTGAGCATCAACTGCCGCTGATGGGCTGCGGCGACTGGAACGACGGCATGAATCTCGTCGGTGGCGAAGGCAAGGGTGAAAGCGTTTGGCTGGCCTGGTTTCTCTACGAAAACCTGCAACTGTTTGCAGGGCTGGCGCGTAGCCGGGACGACAAGATCTTCGCCGAGCTTTGCACCGAACAGGCCGCTCAACTGCGCAGCAATATTGAGGCCCATGCCTGGGATGGCGCCTGGTATCGACGCGCCTGGTTTGATGATGGCACCCCCCTGGGCTCGTCCGACAATGACGAATGCCAAATCGATTCGATCAGTCAGAGTTGGGCGGTCATCTCAAACGCTGGTGATCCCGTGCGCGCCCGCAAGGCGATGGCGGCGGTAGACAAGCGCCTGGTGCGACGCGATGCGCAACTCATCCAACTGCTCGATCCGCCCTTTGATAAATCCGATCTTGATCCGGGTTATATCAAAGGCTACGTGCCCGGTGTGCGCGAAAACGGCGGCCAATATACCCACGCCGCCATTTGGGCGACAACGGCATTCGCCATGCTGGGGGACAAGGAGCGTACCTGGGAATTGTTCGCCATGCTCAACCCCATCAATCGCGGCAGCCGACCGGAGGCGATGGAACGCTACAAGGTTGAGCCCTACGTCATGAGCGCGGACATTTACGGTGCAACGCCACACACGGGGCGGGGTGGTTGGACCTGGTACACCGGCGCGGCGGGCTGGATGTACCGACTGAGTGTGGAAACACTGCTGGGCCTGCAACTGGAAGGGGACCATCTGCGCATTGCACCCTGTGTTCCTGACGATTGGGAGTCGTACAAGATTCACTATCGCTACCGCGACACCTACTACCATATTGAGATCAAGTGCGCTGGTGAAAAGTCAAACCATGCGACGCGTGTAACGATGGATGGTGCGGTGGTGAACGAGACCGGCCTGATACCTCTGCAGGATGATCGCCAGGAGCACCATGTTAAGGTGATGATGAGTTAGCGGTGTGGGTTTGCGCGGAAAACCGCAGTAACCAGAGAGTCAGAAATACATGGCGGGTAATTACGCCTGCCGGATTTGAATCAGGAACAAGCTGATATGAACGAACATTTTTGTAAACGAAGTATACAGGTGGCCAATGATGGAACTGCATTTTCCTAACCCAAGCCGCAGTTTCGATGAGAAAAGTAGCCGCATTCTGTTTTGGGGATATGACCGTACGATTGAGGTTTCATTTTCTTTGGAAGCGGCTGCCCTGAAGCGAATCTATCCCAAGATGAAAAGCACCGAGACGGAATTGTTGAAAGCATTCGATACTGCTCGGGAGAGGATCTGTAAGGTTGCGGACAAGGTCTATGAACAGGGTGGAGGCGGTAAAGGAACCTATGCTTATGTTCTAACAGCGGGGGATTTTTGAGGCCAAATCAATCTCAATCTGGCTGGCGCTATTCGGTACAAGCTCTGGACATCGCTTTCACTTCATCTTGCCAACTTCCTTTATCGAAATCGGCGGCCAGCAAGAAGCAGGTGTTGTCGTGGAGCAATGGATACAGGCCCACAACCTGCTGTCCTGCCAAGTGACGGTAGATGACCTGATCGTTTAATTCGCTGAACTGGCGGTGAATGCAGTCAAGGCATTTGATCCTCGGTTTGGTGCAAACACCTCGGACCCACTCGTTGTTACAGGCTACGGAATAGCCACTTCGTCCTCGCTGGTTTTGCCAGCGATTGGCAAAATATCGGTGCGGCCACGAAAGAGGTTTCTAAAAATCGCTATTTTTTATTCTGGAGAGAAAGAGTCTGAAACGGCAGGCGTTGGCCTGGGTCTTTGCAGCTCCTTCTTGAGTGCTAGCAGCTGCTGCTTTTCCTACTCAAGCTCAGCCAGTCTCGAATCGATAACAGAGATATCACAAAGCTTGTCTCTGCTGCGATACTCATTAGGCATGACCTTGAGGTGGTTTGATCAGCGACTCAGCCGGAATACCCAAACCTTCATGGAGCTTCCAGATCATTTTCAAGGTCAGCGAACGCTTGTGATTTAAGATCTCGTAAACGCGATTACTTTTGCCGATCATCGGTTCCAGGTCTTTTACGGTTAAGCCCTTGCGTTCCATCTCGAACTTGATTGCCTCAACAGGATCGGGCAAATCCATCGGGAAGTGCTTGGCTTCATAAGCCTCAATAAGCGTGACCATGACATCCAGCTTTTCGCCTTCTGGAGTGTCTGGTTCAGCCATCATCAGGCTTTCAACTTCATTTAATGCCGCGCGGTAGTCGGCATCAGTTTTAATCGGTTTGATGTCCATGGTTAATCCTCCGGCAGTTAAATGGTTTGCACATCAATCTTGTCGTATTGC
>JBDLIZ010000084.1:0-13436 GCA_039714615.1 Pseudomonadota bacterium
TCGCCATCGGACCCCACCAAGGCCGCAAGGTGTTCGCATTGCAAAGCCAGCCACCGCTAGAGGCGCCGAAGGTGAGTTCGAGCCGGCTCGCTAAGGTCGGTAAGCGTCTAGCGAATTACATCTTTTTCATTCCTCCAAATATAGCCATGATGAACCCAACCTAAAGCGACCTAGAGAGGGGGCATCATGAATTTAAGCTTATCGAAAAGACAGATCAATCGCCAGCGCTGGCGCGAACGGGTCGATGCCTGGCAACGTAGTGGGCAATCGCAGAAAGTATTCTGTCAGAACCATCAGCTGGGATTGGCTTCATTCCAACGCTGGCGCCGTCTATTCAAGAGCCAGGAGAAATCAACCGATCCCACACCGGTCGCCTTGCTACCGGTCAGCGTAAAGCAGACGAGCCCTTCGAAGCTGAGCGTTGTGGTCAACGACGATCTGCGTATTGAGATCCCCGCCGACTTCGACCCCAATGTTCTGCGCCAGCTTATTCAAGTCCTGCGTGGCTCATGATCTCCTTGGGTTCCAACACCAAAGTCTATCTGGCCAGTGGTGCGACCGATATGCGCAAGGCCATCGACGGTCTCATGGTGTTGGTACAGGATGTTCTGCAGGCCGATCCATTTTCCAGTCATCTGTTCGTATTCTGCAATCGAGTGCGCGACAAGATCAAAATCCTCTACTGGCACAACAATGGCTTCTGGTTGTTCTATCGGCGTCTAGAGCAACAGCGCTTCTGGTGGCCGGGTGGTGGTGAAACAGGGGCTATCGAGATATCGGCACGTGAATTAAGTTGGCTGCTAGAAGGGGTGGATATCACCGGGATCAAGGCGCATAAAGCAGCTAAATATACGTTGTTTTAGCCAGCCATTCTGCACACTAACGCACTGATATTTGGTATAATATCAGCCATGAATTCAATGGTCCAACCCCTTGAGAATGACCCTGTTGAGCTGCGCTCTGAAGTGATTCAGTTACGCGCAGCAGTCAAGGAAAAAGAGCAGGCCATTGCTGAGAAAGAGCAACGTATCGAGCAGCTGCTCGATTATATTTTGTTGCTACGCAAACGCCAGTTTGGCCCCACTACCGATCAGCCCAACAAAGACCAACTCAGTCTGTTCGATGAAGCGGAACTCGAACAACTGGCGGCCGAGCTGGAGCGGGATCCCCCCTCAGAGGACGCCGAATCGACACCCAAGGGAAACGGGGATGAAAAGCGCAACAAACCGATTCGCCGCCCGCTGCCGGCGCACCTCAATCGGATAGAGAAGATCATCGATCTCTCAGCGCAAGACAAGGCCGCCATGGGCGATGACTGGCGCTTCATCGGTTACGATATCTCAGAGCAGCTGGCGATCATTCCTCGGTAGTACTATGTGATTGAGTACAAACGCGCCAAGTACGTCCTGATCAATGACGAGGTACCCGGAATCGAACAGAGTATCAGGATTGCCTCCCGTGCTGATCAGATCATCCCCAAATCCATCGCTCATAGTTCAGTCCTTGCCGACGTGGTGACGCGCAAGTTTGTCGATGGTTTGCCTTTCTATCGCCAGGAGGCGATAAACGCCAGAGAAGGCATTGATCTGAGTCGACAGACCATGAGTGGCTGGGTGATTCAGCTCCATGAACAGCTTTCGCCCTTGATGGCCGCGATGAAAGGACTGCTCTATCAGGGCCGGGTGATCCATATCGATGAAACCCGGTTACAGGTGTTGAATGAACCGGGTCGGGAGAATACCCAGCTCTCCTACATGTGGGTGTACGGTGGTGGTCCTCCGGACCAGCCGGTGATCTGGTATCAATATGCCGATACCCGTCGCGGTGAGGTGCCCGAGGAGTTTCTTTACCCCCGAGATGAAGCTCCTCCCGAGGGGGCGATGTATCTGCTTACCGATGGCTACGACGGCTATAACGCGCTATCCCAACACCCCGGTATCCTGGGACATGCGGCCTGTTGGGCGCATGTGCGCAGAAAGTTTGTGGAGGCCACCCATGGGCGCAAGAATACCGCGGCGGCGCACCAGATGGTGGCATTGATCCGCAAGCTGTATCAAGTGGAGCGTAGCGCCAAAGAAAAGACCCCAAAGCAACGAAAAGCCCTTCGCCTGAAGCAGGCCGTGCCCATCCTGGGCAAGATCAAACAGTGGCTAGATGAAAAAGCGGCGAAGGTGCTGCCCAAGAGCCCGTTAGGCAAAGCCATCACCTATACCCTGGGGTTGTGGCCAAAGCTGACCACTTATCTTGAAGACGGTCACATCGAGATCGATAACAATAAGGCAGAAAATGCGATTCGCCCGTTTGTCATTGGCAGAAAAGCGTGGCTGTTCAGTGGCAGTCCGAGAGGGGCGCATGCCAGTGCCACTCTCTATACCCTGGTGGAGACGGCTAAGGCGAATGATCTGGAGCCTTGGGCTTATTTGAATTACCTGTTTGAGAAACTCCCGGCAGCGAAATCACAGCCCTCTATTCTGGCTCTGCTGCCGCAGAATCTAAAAATGGAAGATCTAAAAGGTTAGAGTCAATCCCGTAGTTGGCCGGACGCTTACGTCTAATCTAAGCCTCGCGCCCTTCAACCGCTTGCTCCCTGCTCGACGGGGACGCTGTGCTATTGTCTGCATCTAACTCATCCGCATTCAGAACGGCTGTTGCCCTCACATGCACTGATCAATCCTCGTTCGTTTACGTTAAAATCGTCCGTGCTCAGGTAATTTCAATTCCCCAATGGGCGTGAACATCGTCCGGAGCAACTCATGCGTCGGCGCTGCCTGACACCAGCATTACTTGAATCCCCTGGCGGTTATCTCTACACACACGCGCCTGAACATGGTCAGTACGCTGATAACGTGATCATCAATTTTAACGTCATAGATACCCGCAAGTTCGGGGTAACGGAGCTTGATATCCTTTAGCGCCTTGCCGTAACCACCACGGCCCATCCCGCCTGATATCCGGGTGATGGTAGAGGCTCCCAGGAGGGGAACGGATAGGCCATACTGACAGCCGCGTCCCTTGACTTCCCTCAGCGGCACCATATCGTCCGGTAGATCTCCCGGCGCTGAAGTCACATAGGACAGCGGTCCCTCCGAGTCAAAGAAAATCACCAAGCCCCCCATAGGGAGTAGACCGGATTTAGCTTCATAGGAGGGCTGAGCCGTTGCCATATGAGAGGCCACTAGGCCAATTAAACTGGCCCCTAACAGGCAAGCCTTCATGGTCGCGACAACTTCCCCGTCACGACGGTGCAAATTTTTGAATAGAGCCCCAGTAAGACCGCAGTGGCCTTCACGTCGGCCTTGACATCATAGAGCGTGGCATCCACCTTGGATCCCATCGCGTTGGCCACGGCGGTGGCATAACTCGCATCACCCCAGGCAACGAGAAAGAGTACGCTGCGGTTACAGGCCTCCCCGGTGACTAAGGTATCGTCCGGCGTTACCTTGACGTCGGACGGTGTCGCGGATCGATAGGCGCGTGGTAGCCGAATATCCGTATAGAGCAGACCACAGCCTGAAACCGTGATTACCCCGATCAGCGTCAGGATCCAGTACGGTCGTAAGATGGATTCCATAAATACACCGCCTCTTTAATGCCTTGATTTCCGCCAGATCTTAGTGTGGCGTAACGCTCTCGATAAAACAACCTTGCCAACTTGATCGCTAATTATATTAAGGGGTTATGAGCGAACCTGGGATCACGGTAGAACGGCCAGCTACCCTCAGCCGACTATACTTTTTGGCTGTCCTCCGGCTAGACAGCCCCAAATTCGTCACGATCCATGGTGCACAGTCCGTTTTAAGGACAAAAAAACTCGATTTCATACCGAGGTCTCACGTGATTGACAACTCTGAGGTCTTTCGGTACCTTGCTGTTTAATAAATAGGGAGTTTTTGCTTCTACTAAAAGCATTTTGGTGGAATCATCCAGGGAGTGTCATGCAGATCACCAGGAAGGTAGGATTTATTGGAGGGCTATATTTCGCAATCCTGTTCGCGTTGCCCTATGGCTGTGGTTTCGTTGACAGTGGAGGCTCGGGTCTCAATGATCCACCCACGGTAACCCCCACGGATCTGATAGTAAACGAGCAAGAAACCGTCAATCTGGACAGCAGCAGTATTGTCGCAGACGATTTTGGCGACATCGTAGACTATCAATGGACTCAGACGGCCGGTGAGACGGTCGTCCTCAATGGTGTAGATCAGCCTATCGCCACTTTTACCGCACCGACGGTACTTCTGAGCGAAAATGAAAAGGTTCTGACATTTGAACTGATCGTCACTGACAACTTCGGCACCAAGGGTACGGGTGAGCTGAGAGTCAATGTCCGGCCAGTCAACGCCTCGCCACGAGCCAGTGATGACCCCGGTATCATTGCCGACGAAGGGGCAGCAGTCACAATCGATGTGGTGGCCAATGATACTGATAGCGATGGGACGATAGACTCGACCACAGTGGCGATTGTCACCGCCCCGGCGAATGGATCAGCAGCACTGAATTCCAACGGCACCGTCACCTACAAACACGACAGTAGCGAGACTACCGCTGACAGTTTCACTTACACGGTCAAAGACAACGAGAGCGGGATGTCAAATGCGGCTACGGTGAGCATCACCATCAAGCCGGTCAACGACGACCCTACGATCAGTAATATTCCCAACCAGCTCACCCGTGAAAACATCCCTGTAGGACCCATTAGTTTTACTCTCGGTGATGCTGAGACTCCGGCGGATTCCTTGAAGGTGTCGGCCATCTCTTCCAATCAAGCCCTGATCCTCAATACCAGTATCGTACTGGGTGGCTCAGGCGCCAACCGCACTACTACTCTGCTGCCCGCACAAAATCAGAGTGGTACGACTACGATTTCCATGAGTGTAAGTGACGGCGAGGGCGGTGTGGGAACAGACACGTTCCTGGTCACAGTGCTCCCAATCAACAATGCTCCAATTGCTATAAACGATTCATTTGCTGTGAACTCAAACAGCATTGGTAACGTTCTGAACGTGCTGACCAACGATTCTGACCCGGATGGCAATACCTTGACCATCACTGCGGTTGGCCCAACGAGCCGTGGTGGTACGATCATAAACGCCGGCAGCAACCTTATTTACACACCAGCGCCGGGTTTTGTGGGCACCGAGGGATTCACCTACACAATTAGTGACGGTAATGGTGGCACTGCCACGGCCGTGGTGACCGTGACTGTCACTTCGTCGTCGGACGACGATGACAAGGGCAAGGATAAGGACAAGGACAAGGACGACGATGACGATGACGATGATGTCGCAAACACTGCAAATCTCATCAACAGCAGTTCTGTCGTAACTGGCTGCTGGACCACGGCGCAGGATCAGGCGCTAAGGGCAACGCTGCGGGATGCGCAGGCCTCAACACTGGCGACCTATAGTATTGTTGCCAGCGGGACGAAGGGCACGGTGAGGATCATTGATCCCACCACGGGAGCGTTTGAGTACTCTCCCAAGCCGGTGGGCGCGCGCGGGGAGGACACGTTTGTCTATCAGGTCGATGATCCACGCAGCGGGGTTTCCCAGAAGACGGCCACGGTGATCATCATCCCCAAGCTCATGCCCTTGGGTGATGGGATCACGGCGGGGCTGATGGACGGGGTTCAGCAGTTGCCGGAGGAGGGCCAGCGGGTGGGCTACCGTGCGCCGCTGGCGGAGGCCTTGACCGCGGCGGGCTATCGGTTCGACTTGGTGGGTAGTCAGCATCCCGGGGTCGGAGTCGCGGCGTTTGACGCCGAGGCGGAGGCCCATGTGGATTGGAGTGCGCTGGAGTTGGCCTACGGGCGGGTGCTGGATGGTAGCGATGGGATCTATGCCTGGCTGCAGGCCAATCCCTCGGACATCGTGTTACTGCACACCGGCAGCCGGGGGTTGAATCCAAGCGATGTTGAGTCCATTCTCGATGAGATCGACCGTTGGGAGACCAGTGCGCAGGGCAACCCGGTTACGGTAATTGTGGCGCGGATTATCGATCAAGTGCCGGTGAACCCAGCGGTGAGTCTGTTCAACACCAATCTCGAAGCCTTGGTGCAGAATCGGGTTGGCAATCCCGACCACCCTGGATATCCGGACCGACTAGTGATGGTCGACCAACAGGCGGCCCTGAGCTATCCCGAGGATCTATCCGACGGTCAATACCCCAATGCCGCAGGTTACGCAAACATGGCCGAGGTCTGGTTAGAAGCACTGACCGGCGGACAATCGAATCCGCTGCCAAGGTGTCCATAGGCGTAGCCTGAGTACGTCCTGCTGGGCCCCAAGGGCCACAGAAAGGAGCAGCTGGTACTCGCGCGCTGGAACGCGAACACCGGCGAGCTGATTAAGGTAACCCTCCTGCCCAAGGGGTTCGTGGCGAAAGGCGTCACCCCGATTCCCGGAGACAAGGTACTGGTCGTCGATGACCTCAAGGAGATGATCCTGGTCGCGACGGAACATTGAGGATGTCCCGTTTCTGATCAATGGCCTGCCGATGACGAGCGGTCATCGGATTGGCCATATTCAAGCGCATGCCGATATATTAAGGTGGAGCTTGTGGATCAGGATTGGGGTATGAGTGAGGGTGTCGACGGGAAAAATGAATATGGCGAAGTATGGTGATAGGGCGTGTTGGGGTTCGTTCCTCACCCCAACCTACGAGCTACGAGCTACGAGCTGAAAACGCATTCGTCATGGTTATAACAGTCCTGCTGGCTGTGTTGCTGCTGAACCTGCCGTTCTCAGGACTCCATGCGGGGGAGATTACCGCCACACCTCCACGATTACCCCCAATGATGATAGATAAGCTCCATATTGATTGGGGGAATGATTTTCTTGGAAGATTTGGGATCAGTGATGACTTTCGAACCCAACAGGTATCGCTTTTTGTCCGGTTGTCCGATCGGTGGTCGCTGAGCGCGGATCACAGTACCCTAACCTTTCGAGGGTCTAGTCGGCAGGATCCGGACCCGGTGGGTACGGAGGGCCGGCTTGATCAAGTAAGCAGCTCTCTGGGGTATCTCCTTCACAGGCGTAAAGACCCAGACAGTCAACTGAATATCAGTTCGGGACTGGGGTTTCGGGCCAGCGGGAATTTTGCGGGGGCGCGCATCCAGAATGGGTTTCACCGACTGATTGACTCCGGGCTGGTTAATCCGCCCTATGTAGATACCGAGCGAACGGATGGGTTGATCTGGCTGCAGGGTAATTTTCAATACCTCAAGCCACGGGTCACGCCGAATTGGCTGCGATGGTTGGGAACTGGCTGGCAGGGCGGCTACTGGTTGTATGCAACAACACTCGCGACTACCGATGCGCAATGGGATGGTACAGTTAACGCCGCGGGCCTGGCGGTCAACGGGCCATGGAAACTATGGTTGGGTTTGCGTACGGACTGGCGTGAGGGTTATGACCGCGATGTAGTACAGGCCGCTACCGCCGCCAGCGAAGAGGGGACGTCGCTGTCCTTGGGGGTCGCTTTTGGCCCTGTTGTTGTGGAGACCACCCAAGACCTGAGGGGCGAGCACGGCTCTGGCCGAATCGGGTTCAACGCCGGTCCCGCTGCGGGGGTTTCCTTATCCGACAAATACCGGGGAGTCGGAACTCAGTTCAGTATGTTGATACCCGAGGTCTATTTTGATCTTCAGGGACGCTGGTTGCCCAAGACGTTGAACAGCTCACCGATATTGGGTGGACAGTTATATTCAATTATCAATATACGCTATGGTGAACCCCCTGTAGGTGACACGGCAATAGTCTTCGTCTCCACGACCCAACTCACACTCGGTGGTGAATGGCAAACGCAAATCAACAACGGCGGGACCCCCTGGATCAAGCCCTACCTTGCCTTCGGTCTTGGTTGGCGGCGAGAACAGGTGATCGGGGATGAAGAACTGAACGGGTTGAAATCAGTTGCCGTAGATCGTGCTGTCATCGTTGCCGATACCGGCCTGCGTTTCGATGTTGCCGGAAACCGGCGATCCTGGCTTTTGCAGTTGCAGCTTGGTCTAACCGGATGGCTCCCCTTGGCCGATGCCCATGTCGACTTCAATGGTCGATCTTTCCGAGTTCAGCAAGCAGATTTTGCCGCTGTAGTCGGTTTCAATGCCTTGTTTTTTTAGGGACCGATACGTCAACTGCTTCATAAGATTCCTTGTAAAACCAATATACTGCGCGATCATCACAGGAATATTATGAGATGTCCGGGATAAGAGCTTATCCCTGGTGAACTTTCTCCCCACCCCTCACCGAATAAAGCGTGTTGTAAAATAGCAACCAATTAAGTATCTAGATGGCCGTTTTATCGGTACTCAAGCATTTTTTTGTTTAAAAAGAGCCAATTGAACTTGTTTCGCGGTATTTGTGAGTGTATGGTTGTTTTGCTACACAGATCAAAGGAAGTGTAACATTTCAGAACTATGTGTGGCATTTTATCAACAATATACGCAAGAGGGAGATCCACCATGAAAAAGTTAGTGTTATGTGCCGCTACCGCGATGGCTTGTACCATCCCGATGGCTGCGCTGGCCGGTACCACGCTGTATGGTACTCTGAGTTACTCATTGAATCAGATCGATGAGGATAAGGTTGGAGGCCTTGATGGCCTGAGTGGGCAAGACAATATTTCACTGTTGGGTGTCAAAGGTTCATACGGTGATGATATCAAGGCCTTTTTCCACTTGCAGACCCAAGCCCGCGCCGATAGTGAAGGTGCTGAGGGCAGGGCATTTACTCAGCGTTTCTTCTTTGGTGGCCTGAGTGGTGGATTTGGTAAGGTCGCCTACGGCCGGATGACCAACGCCTACAAGTTCTCTGGATTTAAAATGGATCCTTTTTACAACTTGTCCCATATTGGTGCTGGTGGTGGGTTTGCTGCGGGTGGTGCGACCTACGGCCTTTCCCCCGCCACCAATGGGTTTACCGACAATGCCCTGCAGTATTTTACGCCTTCGTTTGGTGGGTTTAAGGTGGTCGGTGGTTTCTTTACCGATGATAGTAACGACGACGAGCATGGCTACCTCATTGGCGGTGAGTACAACAATGCCGGAATCAAGGCTGGGGTAACGTTTGCAACCAATGGAGATAATGCTACATTGCCTAATGTAGCCGCAGACGGCGATGCCTTGCGCATCTATGGTGGTTACACAGCCGATAACTGGCTCGCCGGGATTTCCTACGAACAGGTCGATATCACATCAGGTGCAGGTGTAGGTGCAGGTGCAACCAAGGATGAAGTCGGTTATCTCTATCTGACCGGTACCTATAAGGCGAAGGCGTGGAATACTGACCTGGTGGCTTCAATTGGAAACGTTGATGACGGACCCGCGGAAGGCATTGGGTTTACCCTAGGGCCCTTCTACCATATCACGGACAAGACTCGTGTCTATCTCACGTACAGCTATGCTGATCTCGACAACGATACCAAGCCCAGTGTCCTGTCTCTTGGGGCCCTGCATAATTTTTAATTCAGCCTTGGTAGCAGTTAGGATTGGTTAACTGCGCAAGTTTTAGCCGGCGGTGAAGATTCGCCGCCGGCCTCTTGACAAGATTCATATCACCAGCTTTTTTAACACCGCCTCTACCCGTTCGATTGGAATGCCCTCTCTGATGGGAATGTCTGTTTCGTCCCCAGTATCGATCTTATTCAGGATTGATTTTCGAGCATCAGGGTGTTTTGGCTCGAGATCGCCGATGATTTCACGTTCAATGTGGCCTTTGACCTTGATTTGTCTAGGTCCGTAGATCCAGTATTTCTTGCGTGCCTTTTGTACGTCCAGGCCGTTAAATCCAATCATAAACCTCACATTTGCACAGGCCTTCGGGGTAAAACCGAACAGATCTTCCTCGCCGTATTCAACACATAGCTTACGCGTGTAATGTAGTGCACTCTCACTGAGAGAGACATCGTAGCCTTCGATGGCTGTCTTGAGCAGCTGTTCGTGTGCATCGTCTTGTGTTGCGACTGTATTTTGGGGGGAGGTCTGTGTTGCGTCGGTCGTCAAACTGTCTTTAGATTGCTCAGAAGAAGGGGCAGGACTGCGCGTTTCAGAGGACGGGGCCGCAGTGCAAAGTGCCGTGATCTGGGCGGTGGTGAATCCTTTGCTCAAATAAAACTCAACGTCTTTGTGGCTGCATTCTCCCCAACATAGTGAGGGCAGTAGCAGCGCAATCCATCCAACAAACCAAAAATAATCCGCTCGTCTGGCTAATAGAGCCATAACAACTCACTCCTTCCACAATAAGGATAAAGGTGAAGAAGTATAGATTATATCAAGTGCCGCTATCAGTTATTGTTGAGCTTTTCACTGAGGCTATGCGCCTGCCTTAGATCATGCCCTCGACAATAGGTGTAAACAGGATCTCCATGATGAATTCCAATTTTCCGCCCGGTATGACCAGAGTATTGCGGCGGGAGGTAAAAGAACCGTGGATCAGTCTCATGAGATAATGGAAGTCCACATCGAATTTGGCGGGATTACGGAACCTGATGATTATATGGCTCTCATCCAGTGCAGGGACATCGCGGGCAATGAATGGGTTCGATGTGTCCACGATGGGGACGCGCTGAAAATTGATGTCCGTGCGTGAGAATTGAGGGGTGATGTGACGCACATAGTCGGGCATGCGCCGCAGAATGATCTCGGTGACATCCTCTGGTGTGTAACCCCGCTCGGCGGTATCTCGGTGTATTTTTTGTATCCATTCGAGATTGACGATGGGTACGACCCCAATCAACAGATCCACATATTGTGCGATATCGACCTCGGCATTGACCATGCCACCATGCAGTCCCTGGTAGAACAACAGATCGGAATCAGCCTCGATCTCCTCCCAAGGGGTAAAGGTACCTGGTTGCTGATTGTAAGTACGGGCTTTGTCCTCGGTATGTAGATAAAAGCGGCGTCTCCCCCTACCGGATTCACCATATTGTCGGAACAGCATCTCCAGCTGATCTAGAAGATTGGCCGCAGGCCCGAAGTGGCTTAGATTTTTACCTTCAGCCTCAGCCAACCTTACGGTATCGCGCATCTCGTAGCGGTCGTATCGGTGAAAGCTGTCACCGTCTATGATCACCGGATTTATTTTGTGTCTGAAGAAGATGTGTTTGAAGGCGACCTTAACAGGCATGGTGCCGGCTCCCGAAGAGCCTGTTACGGCAATGATAGGATGTTTTTTAGACACACTTCACTCCTCTTTTCTTCCCACTCTGCGTTTGCCATGGCTAGTTTAAACTACTACTGGTCACGCATAGCTGTCCAACATTTTCTTTGGTAAACAGCTATTCTATAAAGCGCTCGATTTGTTTCTTTACGAATGGCCAGTTCAATTCGTCCCCGGTTTGATTATTCCGTAATACGGGGATGCTTTCACCATAGCGGGATAGTAGTAAATCGTCTGTAGAGATATCAATCTCTTCAAAATCAATGACTTGTTCGATTGCCGTAATCAGTGCGCATGCTTGTTCACATAGGTGGCAGCCAGGCGTTGAGTACAATGTGTAAGTGGGCATAGAGACATGGTGTGGTTAAGGAACGGATGAATTTTTGTGTGTATACAGTGCTTGGACTTGAATTCTACGGATCGCCATGAAGTCATGAACAAGATTTTTTTCAGGGGTATTGTAGGCTCCTACGCGGTATGCATGCTGTTGTGCACATTTCTCCTGGTTCTGCAGGGTTGCGGTACAACCCTGTCGCGCACCGAGGAAAGGATCCTTGACTCTCAGAAGGATAGGGATCGGGTCACGGTATGCACTCGATTTTTTTCCGATTTGGATCTGCAGGTGGATCGTGCGGGGGTAGGTGATGCGCAACAGGCCCGGATAGAGGGTTTTCCCTATCTTCGAGTGAATCGTTTTCTGGCATCTTACCGCAACGAGTTAAGGCGCAACAGGGGAGAGTTTGAGTCCTGGGTAGATCGTCTTCTGGAGCTCGACTACCAGGCCCGGGTCATAGAATTGACCAATCTGCCTCAATCCTATGAATCAAGGGAGGAGCTTGCGGGGATGGTAAGGCGTTGTAGCGCATTGCTGCGAACCAAGGACATGGTCGACGAGGCGCGGCGTGAGTATTTGATGGCAAGGGCCACCGTCGCGGCGGACTACCAGATCTTCAAGCGTGTCTTGGGGCTCTACCCCATTACGGCCCAGTTCGTGCTGATGGGCGTAGACCGTCTACACACAGAAATTAATCAGATCTTTGCCAACCCCTTGAATGAGATGCCGGTGCATGGACGACGGGTTAGCTATGTGCCGAAGGCCACGGTGAGAGGGCTGAGCAAGCCGGAGATCGTTAGGATTCTGCGAGAAGGTTCGAACAATCCTCTCGGAATTCCCCTGATCAAGCGACGTGATCGGGATCGTCTGTTCGCCACCTTCGCCCCGGTTTGGGAGATCGATGTGGTGAGTGACAGCGACCGTATCGGATCGCTGTACTGGGGTGACGATCCATACCCTCAACTAGATACCAGCTTACCGCGGGTTTATCGCCATATCTCCCATACCCGCTGGGGTGAGCATGTCTATGTGCAGCTCAACTATCAGATTTGGTTCCCGGCACGTCCCAAGGCGGGCGCCTTTGACATTCTGGGTGGCCATTTGGATGGCATTACCTGGCGGGTCACCCTGGACGAGAGCGGTGAGCCCCTGGTCTTCGATGCGATGCATAATTGTGGTTGTTATCATATGTATTTCCCATCTTCCAGGTTGCATTACAAAGGCAAGACCATAGTCTTCGAAGAACCTTTGCTGGTCCCCGCCAGGGCACCGCGGCTCGGCCAAGGCCAGCGTATGGTATTACGGATCGCCCATACGACCCATTACCTAGAACATCTATCGTCCCGATCACCGCCGGTTGAGGGTGTAGTTTATCGGCTCGAGGATTATCGTAATCTACGTTCTTTGCCGCTGCCAAATGGAGGGCATCGGAGTTTGTTTGGCCCGGACGGTATCGTGGCCGGGACCCAGCGGGCGGAACGCTGGGTGTTATGGCCGATGGGCATACCCGAGCCTGGGGCCATGCGCCAGTGGGGACACCACGCCACGGCCTTTGTCGGGTGGCGTCATTTCGATGACCCCGACCTTTTAGAACGCTATTTTGATCTGGTTCAGTAGTACCTAGATCATGGCTAGCCCACAGACAGATCAGACCAGTGACCATCGATATACCCTTGGATGGGACGAAATCGTATTTTATAACTCATTTTTTGGTTGGATTCGATCCAATAGCCCAAATACAGGTAATCCAGACCACGGCGTTGCGCTTCGGTGATTTGCCACAACACCGCATAGGTACCCAATCCCCGCTGATCGTGGTCCGGATCAAAGAAGGTATAGACGGCGGATAGTCCTTGTGGCAGTACATCGCTAGCCGCAATGCCTAGCAACTGTTCATCGACTCGAAATTCAACAAACAATGTATTTACCCAGCTACAGCTGAG
>JBDLIZ010000085.1:0-13420 GCA_039714615.1 Pseudomonadota bacterium
CAGCCCCTGGATCCGCGCCTGGGCAATATTGACAGGACGCCCTACACCCCTGGCATCGAACACCAACGCGATCAGATCATCGATCTTGCTGTAGAAGTAACCGAGACTCAGATTCAGCTCACGTATCCCCCCGGTGGAGAAAACCCTTTTGAACTCCACACCGGCGTCGATATTAAGCCCCTTTTCCACCTTCAGATCTGTATTGCCTACCACGAATCCCCGGTCACCAAACAGCTCATAAAAGGACGGCAACCTGACATAGCGCGCGATATTAGCCTTGAGCATCAGTCCATTAGTTAAGCGATATCGGGCCCCCGCTTGGGGATTGAGATGGCTTTGTGCAGCTTCGTTAATCGTCTCGTCGAAGCGGTCCCAATGGGTCTGCACCCGCAAGGCCGGCGTTAACAGCAGATTGCCGTCCAGGGAAAGCAAGGTTGCCTGAACGGCGCCCTCCAGTGCCTTGCGTTCGGCAGTGATATCTTCACGTCGGTGGGTCAGATCCTCTGAATCATAGATCTCATTGCTGAGGTCTAAGCCTGCGCTCAGGGTATGAGAGTCCGAGACCCGTTCGGTGAACAGATGTATGCCGTAGCGTCGGGTCTGGTCACGGCTGTGCTGAGCCCCCAGACCGATCTGTCCCTTGGAATCGTCAAACACCTCTCTACGGCGAGTGGCCGAGACCCTCATCGAGGCATTCCATGGTGTTTTGCGGATGCGCTTCGCGGTTAGACTCAATGTGGAATTCAGGTTCAGGGTATCCAGCGCGGTCGTTGTTGCTGAGCTGTTATCCACACTAGGCAATCCCTGCTCCTTATCGAACACATTGGCCAGGGCATCAAAACGTAGATTGGAATGAAACTGCCGGCCCAGCTTGAATAGGGCACTGAGTTGCCTGAGCTGGGCATTGTTTCGGCGCTCGGTGCGATCATCGCTGGGGTTCAGGGGTGTGCCATTGTCACTGTCGAAAGGAAAATCATTGTCGGCGTCAACAAACTGCACCGAAAACACGCTCTCCCAGGCCGACTTCCCCCCGAGGTGCAAAAGACCGGCTTGGCGGGTATTGAAAGAACCATAACCGATATGAAGGCTGCTCTCATTGTTGCCCTGAGTGCGCAGGGTGCGAATATTCAACGCCCCACCTATGGAGGCCGAAGCGAAGTTGACAGGGATAATTCCCCGATAGATCTCGATCGATTCGACCTCGGCGAGACTGATCTGGCTGAGATCCACGGCCCCCCCCGCGGCTTCATTCAAAGGCAGACCGTCCAGATAGATCATCACCTGCTGACTCGAGGCCCCGCGCAGTGAGATGGAGGAAAAACTCCCCAGTCCACCCGACTGGCGGACCTGTACCCCAGTCTCATTCTCGATAACCTGCTCCAGGCTGGTGAACCTAGCAGCAAACCGGCCGCGAGGGATAAATGTCACAAAGCCCGGGGTCTCCTCGATCACCACATCCCCAACCCGATGGATGGTATCGGCCGTGGAGGTGACCTCCAGCGGTTCCAGCTCAACGGTCTGCGCATAGGCATGAGACATCCACGCAAATACTGCCACGAGAGAGAAAAATATTTTTTTTATCAAGGCTTAGTAAAAAGAAATCAACCGCAAGAAGGGTTGCAGAGAGGGGGTAATGAGGCAGGATGACACATCTATGATCCAGTAGGGTTATACCAAGACTTGGATCAATCAATGCACCACGACAAGGCATGGCACACCCATGTGCTCTACTGCCCTGAGAAGCCCACCGCAACCGGACATTTTATACCTAGTAACAAACCAAGTATGGTTACAGGCCGGTCTCCGGGCTGATGGGTACCGTCATTGAAAAACGGTTGAACCAATCGCCTTCCCACGTAAGGAATGCGAACGAAATAACTTCCCTAACTGGCGCCGCATGATCGTTTGTATTCAAGGCGTGACAATAGGCGCATAGCCCCAGCTATGTAACTGTTGTCACAACGCCGAATACGAGCGATAAGGCAAGTCAGATAGGGAAGTTATTTCGGTAGCATTCCTAAGTACGCAGTGGCCTTCGATCGGCTCATTCCCAATCACCGTTGCGGGGGCAGCGCCGGAATGTTCCATAATTCGGTGATTTCGTAAAACCACCACAAGGCTCACCGGCTTCCCGTTTAATCCCTAACCGCTTCATGCAGCCAAGGACACCTGTAACGGGGCGATTATACCTATGGAGGGAGGGTTAAGAAAGTGCTAGGAGCCTGTCGGACTTAGGCGATCGTAGCGAGGGGGCGTAAGTTTGGTGATTAAACTCCTCACTCTTTGTGACAGAAGCAATCCGTCGTGTGATCATCAACCATACCGACCGCCTGCATGAATGCATAGCAAATGGTTGCCCCGACAAATTTGAATCCCCGTTTTGTTAGTTCCTTGCTCATAGCGTCTGATTCAGACGTAGTAATGGGAACATCTTGCATGCTCGCCCAGCAATTTTTGATGGGTTCACCATCGACAAATTGCCAAATATATTCACTGAAGCTCTGGTATTTTCCTAGCACACCCAGATAACACTGTGCATTGACAATAGCGGCGTTCACTTTTAGCCGGTTCCTTACGATGCCTGCATCATTCAAAAGACTGGCGCGCTTGCGGTCACTGTAGCAGGCCATTTTTTCGGCATCGAACTGATCAAATGCCTGGCGGTAGTTTTCCCGTTTCTTGAGTATCGTAAACCAGCTGAGACCGGCCTGCGCGCCTTCGAGAATCAGCATTTCAAACAGTTTCTGATCATCAAATACCGGGATACCCCATTCTTCATCATGGTATTGCGTATACAAAGGGTCTACATCCGTCGCCCAATCACATCGCTTCATTGCTCATCCTTTTAACGAAAAGGATCGACAAATCTGTCCAAATCCGGCTTTTCCGCAGTAGATCAGTCCTAAGTCCGACAGGCTCCTTTCGTTCATTGTCCTACTTATTGAAATAGGTGATCAAAGACAAGACGGCGCCCTGAGGATCACAAATGACACAGAATCGCCCGACATCCGGTATATCCCGTGGCGCCAGCATGATTTTGCCACCCATTGCTTCGGCTTCCTTCGCACTGGCCTCCACGTCATCCACAGTGACATAAGCACCCCATGCCGGTGGCATATCACCCGCTTCAGGCGGCATCCCCATGATACCGGCAACTTCTTTACCAGCCGCCTTGGCCATTGTGTAATCCATATTACTGGACTGCATATCCTCCAGCGTCCAACCGAACAATTTTTGATAAAATCCTTTGGCAGCACTCACGTCTGTGGTCATCAGTTCGTTCCAGCTAAAAGCGCCATGTTGTTTCATTAGATCGGTCATCGTTCTATCTCCCGTGTTAGGAATGTGCACGAAATAAGTTACCCAACTGGCGCCGAATGATCGTTCGTATTCAAGGCGCGACAACAAACGCAGAACCCAGGCTATGTAACTGTTGTCGTAACGCCGAAGACGGACGATAAGGCAAGCCAGTTGGGTAATTTATTTCGGTAGCATTCCTTTCTTGCTTGAATATCGGCCATTGGTTGCGGTTATTAAGTCGGGTCAGGATCTCAGCGCGTGGCATTGAGCTTTCGCCACAATGTCGTTCGCCCGATACCCAGGCGTCTGCAGGCCGCGGCCTGATTTCCACCACACTCGTCCAGAGTTTTGAGGATATGATTGATCTCGCTGCTGCGGCTGATGGCTCGCAAGCTGTCGGGCTCCCGCTCTTCTTGCATACCTGCCGTTTTATCATCGAATATTTCAGGGATGAGGTTGCGAAGTTCTACCTCATCAACCTCCTGATCGGGTTCTAGATCACTATAGAACACCACCGTACGCTCGATGATGTTTTCCAGTTCACGCACGTTGCCTGGCCAGGAATAGTCCTGAAAATAAGGCAACAGGGCCTGTAAGAGAGGCCCTCCCGCCCGCTTTGAATGATGTCGATGCAGTATCTGATTCAACAGATAGCTGCTCAGTGCCGGTAGATCTTCCGGGCGCTGGCGCAGAGGCGGTAGCTGCACGGTTAGAATATTCAGCCGATAGTATAAGTCATGGCGAACCGCCCCTTCAGCCACGCATTCTCGCAGGTTTTGGTTGGTCGCGGCGATCACCCGCACATCCACCGGCGTGGGTTCGTTGCTGCCAAGACGCAAGATTTCCTTTTCCTGTAACACCCGCAACAGCCGGGTTTGCAACGCGATGGGCATGTCGCCCACTTCATCGAGAAAGATGGTCCCGGTGTGGGCGGCCTCGAACAACCCGGTCTTGCCTCCCTGACGAGAACCGCTGAAGGCCCCCTGCTCATAACCAAACAACTCGCTTTCCAGTAGAGACTCGGGAAAGGCGGCGCAGTTGATCGCTACGAATCGGTGATGTCTGCGACGACTTGCATTGTGTATACCCTGGGCCAGCAATTCCTTGCCCGTCCCACTTTCCCCGGTTATCAACACCGTGGCATCGGTCTTTGCATATTTTTCCGCCAGCGACCGGGTACGACAAAAGGCCTTTGAGTCGCCAATGAGATCGGAGAGTTTATATTTGGCCAAAAAATGCCGGGGCCGATTTTTTGATCGAATATTACGCTCCACCCTTTGGATGGCGGTGGAATCGTGAAAACTCAATACGGCACCAGTCTGCACACCTTGCTCCCGAATGGCAATCCGGTTGGTAACGATGGTCCTGCTTCCGACACGCTGTATCTCTTCCAGTTCGCAGTTGCCACATTGCAAGGTACGCTTCAGGCCCAAACCGGGGGCAATCTCACTCAAGCGTCGACCCAAGCTCTGTGCCCCCGAGATACCCAGTAACCGCTCCATGGCCGGATTCAGGGTTTGGATACGCTCCTGCATATCTACGGCCACGACCCCCTCGTCCAGACTATGCAAGATGGTATTGAGCCGTTCCCGACGGGCCTCTTCTATACGTGCCACGCGGGCCATCTCTATGGCGTTATCCAATGCCTCGCGTACCGAGCTCTGAGAATAGAGAAAAATACCTGTCAATCCTGTCTGTTCCGCAAGCTCGGTCACCAAACCCGGCCCGATGATGACCTCAATACCCTGGCGCGCCAGTTCACTGACACACTTTCTAGCATCATCAGCGGTTTTATAGGAATGCTGCTCGATATCAAGATCAAACAAGGCCTTGAACCGCTTCAGTTTTTCATGCACGACCCCATAGGTCACAATAGCAATATGTCTTGACAGCTCACGGGCCTTGCTGAGGGCGTATAGCACATCAAAACCACCGACCTTGACGAGTACTACGGGGATACCGACGTGAGTTCGCAGATAATCGCCGTTGGAGCCCGCACTGACCAGAACGTCCACCTCACGGTTTTTCATAAGTTCCTGCACGGCATCCAAGGCCTCATCGAATCCCTTATCAATAACCTGAATATCCGCATGAGATGAATAACTAGGGATGATCTCGTGGAACAGCAACCGGAGCCTGCTGACACTGACCGCCCAAATGATGGGCTTTCTATCTACCTGGCTTGTCTTGGTCATTGTGATGTCGCCCCTTGGGGTAAGATGCAATTATGGGAGGATCAGGCGCAACAAACATACTACCAGAGTTTCGGTAATGAAACAGATATTCCTATTAGGGAACGCTACTAAAGCGGATTCACAATGACCTAAAAGGCCCAAGGGGCGGGAGCATTTTTTTCCTATGGGTAATACTCCACCTCGCTGATGTTTACCTGGCATATTGTATTCGGCACACCTTCTATACCCATGGCGAATGGGTTTTCAGGACACATCGCACACCGCCTTTGCCGCATAGCCGCGTTAGAACACGAAAACCATAGATAAAACTATGCCTTACGTGTTTCTGCCTTGCTCTACAACAAACTCAACGCACGCTGCGCACCCGAAAACCCATCCGCCATGGGTATAGATGGAAAAAATGGCCTTTTTCGCACATACCGTATACAGAACATCAACGCCTATCACCGGACGCGCTTCTGATCTGAGGACATTGGGTAATCTTCAACAGCTAGCGGTGGCATAGCCATTAAATAACACGCGGGCCGATCACAACTCGGTACCAACTAAACTTCACCAGTATCGGAGCGCCCAACCTTCTCCAAACACAGTCAACTGAAAGTACTTATAAATAATTCTCACCTATATATAAAAAAACTAAATAGTCTTTATTGAAAAACACAATAGGTTGCATAAGCCCATCACCCGTTGTTTTTAGTATACTATATGTTGTGAAGGTTGCATTTTAGAAAAATCTGTGACTTATGCTGCTAAGTTGACCCATAAATATATGGCTGTTGTACAACACTAAAGGCCTTCTTAAAGCATTTCGAGGACTAGGGACACCGCCTCGGTACGAATCATCAAGGATAGAATATCACTGCATGGAAAATATGTGGCGCCTGCGCAACGCATATAGATCTACTACGAGGGAAAGGGTATGTTAAAACGAAATAATCTGTTAGTAGCCTCAGCTGCTGTAGTTGCAACTTCTCTTGTCTCACTGCCCGCCCAGGCAGGGGTCAAGTTAAAGGATGAAAAATCCGGCATCGTCGTCGATCTGGGGGGCCGACTGCAAGTTCAGACCCTGTTTAATGATGATGATTTCATCCAGAACAACGACACCGAATTTAAGGTGCGCCGGGCGAGGTTTCGCCTGGGCATCGCGCCGCATCCGTGGTGGAAGATGTTTCTGCAAACGGATTTCAGTAATGAGGCGGGCACCGGTTCAGGCGGCGATGTACGTCTGATCGATGCCAATATCACCTTCAAGCCCCACAATCTGTCTCAGATCGTCGGTGGGCTGCACATGGCGCCGGTGGCTCGCCAGAACTTGACCAGTTCCGGTGGCTTGATGGCGATCGACCGCCCGGGTATCACCAACTATGTGCTGACCTGGGGCCTGAACGGCCGCGCCCGGTTCAACAATTCCACGCTTCCAGGCACCAACTCAGGCTCTGTGGGCGATGTCGCGGTACGTGACTTGGGTCTTACCCTGTTCGGTTCTGGTTCTGCTTCTGACACGCTTCACTACAAGTACTACCTCGGCGTAGCGGACGGCTCGACGAAAAGGCAAGGTGACGATAATCGGTTCTCGGTGCGCGCCCAGCTCAACTACGGTGATGCCGAGCCCGGCTACTTCGGTCTTTCGACATATCTGGGTAAAAAACAGACCATCGGTGTTGGCATCGGTTACGACACCCAAGACAGCATTGCCGCACAGGGCGGGACCGGTGGTGCGGACGTGGACTACACGTTCATCACCATTGACGCCTTTGCCGACTGGCCGGTAGGCCCCGGCTTCGTTACCGCTGAAGCGGCCTACAGCACGCTGGATCTGAATGATGCGACAAACCCGCTTGTCGCAACCCCTGGGGAGCCTTCGACGGACGTCAATGCCGATCAGTCACAAGGTGATGGGCTCTATGTCCAGGCCGGTTATCTCATAAACAATTGGCAACCTTGGATCGGATATGAACAATGGGACGCCGATGCAGCAAACAATGCGGGCGACTGGGATGGCTTTCGGGTCGGTGTGTCCTATTTCTTCAAGGGCCACAATGCCAACGTGAAGCTTGGGTATGAGAAGATTAGCAACGACACTCCCGGGGAGGTCGATATCGATACCATTCTGCTCGGGGCGTATATCACATACTAACCCTCTCGCCGGAGCCTTTCAGGCAGGGGGGGCAACCCCCTGCTTTTTTATTGCCGCAAGTAGCGAACTGTCCTTAATAAGGAATGCGTACGAAATAACTTCCCCAACTAGCGCCGAATGATCGTTCGTATTCAAGGCGCGGCAACAGGCGCATAGCCTCGCTATGTAACTGTTGTCGTAACGCCGAAGACGGACGATAAGGCAAGCTAGATGGGGAAGTTATTTCGGTAGCATTCCTAATGTGGATTCATGTCCATTTGACGTGAATGCATCGCAGGGTTAAGTTGCCACCTTACCGCCTCAATACCATTTCAAGGACCGCCGGCGTTCTCCCTATGCCCAGTACTCGATCAAGATCGATTTACCCAAACTCGGCTGCTATGAATACATTTCGTATCCATTTATATACCTTCACGGCAGTGATAATCGCGTTGCTGATGCCCCTGCGGGGATCTCATGCAGCGGATGCCGACTCCCCCCTGCTCGAAAGCTTCAAGTCACGCCATAGTGAGGTCATCCAGCAGGCCGAGCAAGGCAAGCTGCCCGCAACAATAGGCAAGCGGGCCGAAGACCTATGGCTCTCCTTAAGAAAAGATCTGATTTATCTGGATGCCCAAGTCCAAGCCTATAAACTGGAAGCGAAAGAAACCCATGGCACACAACAGGAGGAGGCGATACAAAAGCTTGTTGATGTGAGTGCCGAGCGTGAACGCCTTCTCATCAATGCTCTTCGCAGCCTTGACAAACTCACCAAAGGTGAAATTTCGGAGATTCCCATTTCATCTTCGCGGCCAGGGCAACAGGGTTCGGTCACCATAAGTATCGAACCGGAAGACCTCACCAATCCTTACTGGGGGGATTAGCGCTTCGTTAATACTGCATTGACGGAGTACCCGCTAATCACGCCATTAAAGGACAGGAATTAATCATCAAGCCTACAGGGAAGTATTTACGGCGCCCCTGGCAGGCACTACCCAGACCTGCTGATAGTTTCAGTAATGAAACAAACGTTTCTGTAAGGGGGGTTTCTGGGTGTGGATTGATGGGAATAACGGTATCAGGACTTATTCCGAGCCCCTTTATTTGCCTTAACCGATCAACATTTGACTTACTGAAGGCCTTATTCGTGTTTTAGATCTTCAGACCATGGCACAGCCATTGCACTGCTATCGACAATAATAATTTTCAAGCGTTTTTTGGACCCATTGTCCAACAGGAGTGCAGTCGATGTTTCAAGTGCGTATTCATGGCCGGGGGGGGCAAGGCGTTGTCTCGGGCGCCGAGATGCTCTCAGTGGCCGCCTTTCTCGAGGGTAAGTTTGCGCAAGCAGTGCCAAGCTTCGGCTCTGAACGCATGGGCGCCCCGGTAGTGGCTTTCTGTCGTATCGATGACAAAGAGATCCGACTGCGCGAACCGGTATTGGAACCCGATGCCCTAATCGTACAGGACCCCACCCTGTTTTCCGCTATTGACGTATTTTCAGGCCTGTCCTCCAAGGGATACGTGTTGATCAATACACGTTATACGGCCGAAAAGCTCAGCATCGTCCAGGCCATCGAGGGCCTGGAGCCAAGCCATGTCTGTAGCGTCCCCGCCACTGACCTGGCCCTGAAGTATGTTAAACGCCCCGTTCCCAATGCCGCCCTGCTGGGCGCACTGGCGGCAGTCACGGAAATCATCCAGATAGAAGCGGTCATCGCGGCTATCGAATCCAAATTTCCCGGCGCGGTAGGCAAGGCGAACATCGCAGCAGCCAATGCAGCCTACCAGATGACTCAGTCGCACTGACAAAGGGTTTACTCATGCTACAGCAGATCGAAGGTTCCCGTGGCGTTGCTCAGGCCGTAGCCTTGTGTCGGCCCGAGGTGATTTGTGCCTATCCGATCACGCCCCAGACACACATCGTCGAGGACCTGGGGAGAATGGTCAAAGGCGGACGACTAGAACACTGCGAATTTATTAACGTTGAGTCGGAGTTCGCTGCCCTCAGCGTCGCCATCGGCGCCTCCGCCGCCGGGGCCCGTGCCTACACCGCGACCGCAAGTCAGGGCCTGCTATTCATGGCCGAGGCGGTCTATAACGCCTCCGGACTCGGCCTGCCCATTGTCATGACGGTGGGTAACCGGGCCATCGGCGCACCGATCAATATCTGGAACGACCAGAGCGACTCGATGTCCATGCGCGACGCCGGCTGGATTCAGCTCTACGTGGAAACCAACCAACAGGCCGTGGATGTCCATATCCAGGCCTTTCGCATCGCCGAGGCACTCAGCCTACCGGTCATGGTGTGCATGGATGGATTTATATTGACCCATGCCTATGAGCGCATCGATGTACCGGATCAGGCTCAAGTAGATGAATTCCTACCGACTTTCGAACCCCGACAGGTCCTTGATCCCTCCGACCCCCTGACCATTGGGGCCATGGTCGGACCGGAGGCCTTCAGCGAAGTTCGCTATCTGGCCCATCATAAGCAACTAGAGGCCCTGGACCTCATTCCAGAGGTCAACAAGGCGTTTAAAAAGACCTTTGACAGGGATTCAGGGGGGCTGATCTCCACTTACCACAGCGAAGAAGCCGAAACCGTCATCGTCACCCTCGGCTCCGTCATCGGTACCTTGCAGGAAGTCATCGACGAGATGCGCGAGAATGGAGCCTCCATCGGGGCAGTGACCCTGCGCTGTTTTCGTCCCTTCCCCTTGGCCGCGCTACGCAAGGCCCTGATGAGCGCCAAGCGCGTGGTGGTGTTCGAAAAGTGTCTGGCGGTGGGCCTTGGGGGCATCGTGGCCAGCAATGTTCGTATGGCACTACGAGGACTGCCCACACCGGTCTACTCCGTGATCGGGGGACTCGGCGGACGAGTCATTACCCGGGAGTCGCTGCATCGTCTGTTCACTCACGCGTGCCGCGACGAACTGCAAGGGATCCATTTTCTCGACCTCAATTGGGAGGTAGTCAATCGGGAACTGGAACGGGAGCAAAAGGTACGCCGCTCTGGCGCCATTGCCGAGAATATTCTGCGCGACATCGGCATTGTCGCCACGGCTAAAACCGCTTGAGGGCCCCCACATGGCTTACCAACAAATCAAGTTCTACCAAACGGGTACCCTGACGGTAGGCAATCGCCTCCTAGACGAACAAACGCGTTCCGTGCAGGCCACCTTGGATCGCTCCAATTCTCTGGATTCCGGACACCGGGCCTGCCAGGGCTGTGGCGAGGCACTTGGGGCACGCTATGCCATCGACGCCGCCATGCGCTCGACCCACAACCGGTTGATCGCCGCCAACGCCACCGGCTGTCTGGAGGTGTTCACTACACCCTACCCGGAATCGGCCTGGCGCATCCCCTGGATACACTCCCTGTTCGGCAATGCCGCCGCCGTGGCTACTGGAATCACGGCGGCCATGAAGGTAAAGGGACATCATGACATCAGGGTCATTGCCCAGGGGGGTGACGGCGGCACCACCGACATCGGTTTCGGATGCCTGTCGGGCATGTTCGAACGCAATGATGATGTGCTGTACATCTGCTACGACAACCAGGCCTATATGAACACGGGAGTCCAACGCTCCAGCGCGACGCCAGGTGCGGCGCGCACCGCGACCACCCAGCCATTGGGTGCACACCCCGGCGCTGATTTCGGCCAAGGAAAAAATATGCCGCTCATCGCCATGGCCCACAATATCCCCTACGTCGCTACGGCCAGCGTACATGAACTGCATGACCTTGAGGCCAAGGTGGAGAAGGCGATGGGTATGCACGGGGCACGCTACATCCAGATCTTCGTACCCTGTCCTCTGGGTTGGGGCTCAAAACCCGCCCACACCATCAAGGTGGCGCGACTCGCCGTGGAGTCCGGACTGTACCCGTTGTTCGAAGCACAACATGGTGAGATTACCAACGTGACCAAAATCCGTCAGCGGGTCGAGGTAGAAGAATACCTCAGACTGCAACGCCGTTTTGCCCACGTCTTCAAAAACCCCGAACAACTGGAAAGGATTCGGGCGATCGCCGAGGACAATATACGCAGGTTCGGCTTGACGAGCCACGCCGTGGAGCAAGAACGATGAAGACACCCTACGCAATCACCCTGGACGTCGGCACCAGCCTGCTCAACAAAACCGGTACTTGGCGTACCGAGCGACCTGTATATGTGGATCGCCTGCCCCCCTGCAACCACGCCTGTCCCGCCGGTGAGAACATCCAACAATGGCTATACCATGCCGAAGAGGGAAACTATCGCCGCGCCTGGGAAGAAATCATGCGCAATAACCCGTTGCCGGCCATCATGGGGCGGGCCTGCTATCATCCCTGTGAGGGCGCCTGCAACCGGGGGCATCTTGACACTGCGGTAAATATTCATGCCGTGGAGCGGTTCCTGGGGGATCTGGCGATAAAGGAAGGCTGGCGAATTGAGCGAAGCACAGCATCCAGTGGCAAGAAAGTGCTGGTGATCGGCGCCGGTCCCAGCGGCCTCTCTGCTGCCTACCATCTGGCCCTGGCCGGTCATAAAATCAGCATCCATGAGGCCGGACCCATGCCCGGCGGCATGATGCGTTTCGGCATCCCCAAATACCGTCTACCACGCGATGTCGTAGACGCCGAAATCCAGCGTATCAAAGACCTAGGGGTCACCATAAATCTCAACACCAAGGTCGAGGACGTCCCCTTAAAGATGAATGAGGGCGGTTTCGATGCCTGTTTTATCGCGATCGGTGCCCATCTGGCCAAGCGTGTCGACATCCCCACCCCAGACGCGGGGCGCATTCTTGACGCCGTCAGCGTTCTGCACGGCCTGGAAACCGGCAGCGAGCCACCCAAACTGGGACGGCGTGTAGTGGTGTATGGCGGTGGCAATACCGCCATAGACGTGGCCCGCACGGCCAAACGACTCGGAGCGGATCAGGCGGTAATTGTCTACCGTCGCACCCGCGAGCAAATGCCTGCCCATGAATTCGAGGTCGACGAGGCTCTGGAGGAAGGGGTCGTTTTGAACTGGCTGAGAACCATCACAACCGCTGACGAGGGCAGTCTCACCGTGGAAAAAATGGAACTCGACGATGAGGGCTGGCCGCAGCCCACGGGTAAGTTCGAGTCCATAGAGGCCGACACCCTGGTGCTCGCCCTGGGTCAAAATGTGGACATAGGCCTATTGAGAAACACCCCTGGGGTGACATTTGCCAAAGACGGGGTGACCGAAGTCGGCCCCGACATGATGACGGGCTACCCGGGGATCTTTGCCGGTGGCGATATGGTGCCGGCGGCACGTACCGTGACCGTAGCCGTCGGTCACGGCAAGAAAGCGGCACGCAACATCGATGCCTATCTCAAAGGAGATCACCATACTGCCAAGCCAAAACACGAGCTTGCAGGCTTCGAGTTGCTCAATAGCTGGTACTACACCGATGCCGAAAAAACCGTGCAACCCGTACTCGAGACCATTCGACGCCAGACCAGCTTCGAAGAGGTCCGTGGCGGCCTCGACAATTCCAACGCCCTGTTCGAGGCGCGCCGTTGTCTATCCTGCGGCAACTGTTTCGAATGCGACAACTGCTACGGTATCTGCCCCGATAACGCCATCGCCAAACTCGGTCCCGGAAAAAGATTTGAGTTCAAGTACGATTACTGCAAAGGTTGTGGGATGTGCGTCTCGGAGTGCCCGTGCGGCGCCATTAAAATGGTGCCGGAGGAGATTTGAATTACACTTTTCTTAACTTTTCATTTTAACTTGTTGGATTTGGGGCAGATATGACTCAGTTATCATCAGCAGGGGCACGTTTCAAAGCC
>JBDLIZ010000086.1:0-13381 GCA_039714615.1 Pseudomonadota bacterium
CTCTCAGATCTGGTACGGTGTGGGTTCCGCGAATGAACACAGCGGTATAACCGGGCTATCCCACGTGTTGGAACACATGATGTTCAAGGGGACGCCTGATCATCCCGCGGAATCCTTTTCGGCCATTATCGCCGAAAACGGAGGGCACGAAAATGCCTTCACCAGCCGTGACTATACCGGTTATTACCAACTGCTGGAAAAGAGCCGTTTGCAGATCAGCTTCGAACTGGAATCGGATCGGATGCGTAATCTCAGTCTTCCTGAAGAAGAGTTTCACAAAGAACTCGAGGTGGTCAAGGAAGAGAGGCGGTTACGTACCGACGACAGTCCTGAGGCCTTGAGTTACGAACAGCTGTTTGCCACGGCGTTCAACAACGGTCCTTACCGCAATCCGGTGATTGGCTGGATGGAAGATCTCAATGGCATGCGCATCGAAGATCTGCGTCGCTGGTATAACAACTGGTATGCGCCAAACAATGCCATACTGGTGGTCGTCGGCGATGTGGAGCCGGAGCAGATTTACCGTTTGGCTCAACAGTACTATGGCGGTATCGAGGCCCCGCCGCCCACGGTTGGTAAGCCTCGCCGGGAACCTGTGCAGCGGGGTATGCGACGGGTCGTGGTTAAGGCCCCCGCGGAATTGCCTTATCTGCTGGCGGGATACAAGGTGCCGGTACTGGGTCGAGCGCAGACTGATTGGGAGCCCTATGCCCTGGAGGTGTTGACCGCGATCCTGGACGGCGGGCGCAGTTCACGCTTTAGTAAAAAACTGGTGCGCGAGCAGGAGTTGGCCGCCAGTGCGGGTGCGGGGTACAGTATCTATGGGCGCTATGATGGCCTGCTGATCATCGATGGTGTGCCTGCCCAGGGACACACCATCGAGGAACTCGAACAGGCCCTGAATGTAGAACTCGACCGATTGCGCGAGCAGCAGGTCAGCGTGAGCGAATTGAAACGGGTCAAGGCCCAGGTCGTTGCGCAGGAGGTCTATTCCCGGGACTCCATCAGTCGTCAGGCCAGTCTCATCGGTAGGGTGCAGAGTATTGGTCTGGGCTGGAAGGTGCTCGATGATTATGTCGATGCCATTCAAGCGGTGACCGCGGAACAGATCCAGTTAGTGGCGCGCAAATTTCTGATCGATGATCAAAAGACAGTAGTTATTCTCGAACCCTTGCCGATTCATTCCCCCAACGACACCGTCCTGGCTGATCAGGCCTCGGAGAGCTGAATATGAGACGATTTTACTATTTTGCGCTGGTCTCTGTACTTGGTCTCTTGGCTATCGGTCAGGCCCTGGCTACACCGGTGATACAGCATTGGCAGACTGCAAACGGGTTACGGGTCTATTTTGTCCCGGCACCGGAAATCCCTATGATCGACATTCGTCTGGTGTTCGATGCCGGTAGCTCGCGAGACCAGAGATTCCCAGGGCTGGCAAGCTTGACCGCAGGCTTGCTCGATGAGGGCAGCGGCGATTGGGACGCCGATGCCATTGCCAACCGTTTCGAGGATTTTGGGGCCGAATACTCGGCCAGTGTTCTGCGGGACATGGCATGGATCTCACTCAGGAGTCTCAGCGCCGCGGAGTTTTTCGATCCTGCATTGGAAGCCTTTATCAGGGTGGTTACCTCGCCCAGCTTTCCCGAGCGAGACTTTCAGCGTTTGAAAAACATCATGCGGGTGGCGATACAAGGTCAAAATCAAGAACCAGACGCCATTGCTGAAAAGGCCTTCTATCGCGCCGTTTACGGTGATCACCCCTTTGCTAATCCCGTCAATGGCACCGAACAGAGCATCGATGCCATCGCACTCGAGGATGTGAAGGATTTTCACCGGCGTTATTTGGTAGCCCGAAATGCCGTATTGGTGTTGGTCGGAGATATCAACAAGGAGGATGCCGAACGGGTAGCTCGACGGATTGGTAAGCGCCTGCCGGCCGGTAAACCGGCGCCGACCCTACCTAGCGTTGAGGCATTAAAGGTCAAACGGAACATCCATATTCCCTTCCCCTCAACCCAGGTCCATGTCTATATGGGACAGCCGGGAATACGCCGGGGCGATCCCGACTATTTCCCGCTCTATGTGGGCAACCACATGCTCGGAGGCAGCGGTTTCAATTCTCGCCTGGTCAAAGAGGTGAGAGTCAAGCGCGGGTTGTCATACAGTATATACAGCTATTTCTTTCCGAAGATTGTCAAAGGCCCCTTTGAGATCGTTTTGCAGACGCGAGTGGACCAGGCCAAGCAGGCGGTCACCCTGACCCGACAGACCATAGAGGAATTCATCCAAAACGGCCCTAAAAAAGGGGAGCTGGAGGCTTCCATTAAAAATATCACCGGCGGATTTCCGCTGCGCATCGATAGTAACGCCGATATCGTCTCCTACCTGGCGTTGATCGGTTTCTATCAATTGCCCCTAAGTTATCTCGATACCTTCAATACCCACATTCGGTCCGTGAATAAAGAGACCATACAGGATGCCTTCAAACGTCGCGTTCATCTGGACGAAATGGTCACGGTGATCGTCGGGGGAGAGCCGCAGGAGCGGGATGAACACGCCGCGGATGAGTAAGCGTACCCACCGACCGAACTTCAAACCGCAGACAGTCAGGATCATCGGCGGTCAATGGCGCGGTCGCCGTATCGGTTTTCCCGATCGGCCCGGCTTGCGCCCGACCGCGGATCGGGTGCGTGAAACCCTATTCAATTGGCTGCAGCCTACGATTTCTGGGGTAAGCTGTCTCGACCTGTTCGCCGGCAGTGGCGTATTGGGCCTCGAGGCCGCCTCACGCGGGGCCGACGCCGTCCTCATGCTGGACTCGAATCCCTCGGTGGTGCGTCATCTGAAACAACAGGCGGCGCTTTTCAACGCTGACCAGATCCACATCGTACAGGCCGATGCCCTGAGCTGGTTGCAAACCTCCACCCAGAACTTCGACATCATTTTTCTCGATCCGCCCTTTGGACAAGGCGTGCTTGCCCGGGCGTTAGGTATTCTGAGAGAAAAGAGTCTCAGTTCGGAAACGCTTATCTATTTAGAGACCGAGGCCGCTCTGCCGGTACCGAACCTGCCTGAGGATTGGGAATATTTGCGAGACGCTAGGGCGGGTGCGGTAAAATACTATCTTGCCAGGGTCAGCCGCTGTCAATCATGATGGGTACAATCAGGCCATGGGGGGTTCTTTGCTGAGTCCCTGATAAAGGAGGTCTTCGGACCTCCTTTTTTTATGGTGTGGACGAGGCGTTGTCAAGTATGTATCGAAAAGCTACCGCATTCTGATCGGTCCCCTTAATCTATTTCTAGATTGTAATGAAAAGTTAGTCTTATCATGTTGTTACATATAAGAATTGATTTTTTTATGTAACTGTGTTTAATGTAAGGCGTTAGAGGTGATTCAAACCTAACGATCAATCTGATAAGTGGCCGTTGCATAACCATCGGTAATGCGAAGAGAGTCCTGAAATCGCCAGTGATGAGTGTTGCGCCATCTCGCCAACCGGTCCTAAGGTATGGACCAGAATCCGTGTTAACCGATGGAAGATGCTTTGAATAGGGCAGGGCTCCTTAGGTCGAGGGGTTTTCTTGGGCTGTTTTTGGTGCTGATGTTGTTGTTTGTCACCTTGCTGCTCATCGGTTATGCGGAGCTGAGTCATAGAGATTTTCTAGATCACCACAAGGCGCTGGCTGCAAAGGCCACGGAAGGGGCGAGCAGACTCGTCAGTATATATCTACAGGGCAAACGCCGGGACCTTGTTCTGTTTGCCTCCGAACACCGTAAGCTCATCGAGGCTCTGGCCACAGGCCCTCAGGATAACGATAAATACCTGCAATTGCAGGCCAAGGTCGCTGAGTATTTCCCTGATTACATGGCCTTCAGCATAGCCGATCATCACGGTGAGTTGCTGGTAGCCGATTTCGATGGCCGTATCGATGAGGTTTGTATCAATGATATACGCGGCTTTGCCAAGCAAGAAAGGCCGCAGCGCGTTTTTATTCACCCCAACCCTTTAGGCTATCACTTCGATGTCATGGTGCGATGGGAGGGACTGTCCCGGGAGGGTGGGATATTCTTCGTCAGTTTTCTGGTCCAACCCCTTACCCAGATCCTTGTCGATAGCGAATTGTCGGCGCATCAGATGATGATCATTCATCAGAACATACCCGGGCTCATCGAGTTGACTCCCCACGGGAGTCGGATCGACCTGCAACGCGAGTTCATGCTTTCCCCTCAAGAACTTTCGCGCATCATCTATACTCGTGAGATCCCGAATACCCGCTGGAAGCTGGTGGATATCCCCAGCGAGAGATTGATTGAGTCTCATCGTTATTGGATACGTCTTCAAGTATTTGTCGTTTTTGTCATTTTTTTATCTTCTGTGTTGTATATGGCCTATCTGATTCGCCGGGAGGAGAGGGGACGTTCCCGCGCCGAAGAGGCATTATTAGAATCTCATCAACTGTTGGAACGCAAAGTACAACAACGTACCCGGGAACTTAATGACAAGAATCTGCGGCTCATCAAGGAGGCAACGCAGCGCAGAAAGGTACAGCAGGCCCTCATGGTCAGCGAACAGCGCTATGCATTGGCAGTTAATGGGTCTAACGATGGGATCTGGGACTGGAATCGATTGCGCAAGCAGCTCTATCTCTCTCCGCGCTGTCTTATTATGTTGGGTGAGCCGCAGCTGCCGGAGACTGAGCCTAAGGCATTGCTCGATCGCGTACATCCTGACCAGCGTGCCTCGGTGAAAAGTCTCTTTACCAAGGTGTTCGAAGGGGGATCCGAACAGATTTATCAGGAGTGTCGCTTGTGCCATACTTGTGGCAATCATCGGTGGTTTCTCATTCGCGGGGCGGTAGTTCGTGATGCCGGTGGTAAGGTTAATAGGATGGCAGGCTCTTTAACGGATATCACCAGGCATAAACAAACCGAGCAGGAATTACTCAGAGATGCCTTGCACGACAAACTGACCGGTCTGCCGAATCGTACCCTATTCAGGGATCGACTAGACCAGGCCATAAGATCGCACGAACGTAATCAGGATGATCATTTTGCCGTCTTATATCTGGACCTTGATGGATTCAAGCGGGTCAATGACAGCTACGGTCATGCGGTGGGAGACAAGTTGCTGGTCGCTGTGGCCGAGCGTATCGGTGCGCTCCTGCGCAAGGAAGATACCCTGGCCCGTTTGAGCGGAGATGAGTTCGCCACCCTGCTCAGCAAGATAGGTGATGCGGATGATGCAAAGGTATTGGTACAAAGAATTCTGAACCAGTTGGAGTTTGCATTTCTGATTGAGGGGCGGGAGGTTTATGCTAATGCCAGCATAGGTATCGCCCTTGGGGTCGCCAAGGGGCAGACTGCCGACGGTCTATTACGTGATGCCGATATCGCCATGTATCGTGCCAAGGCCAAGGGTAAGGGGTGCTATTCGTTTTTCGATGAGCAGTTGCGCAGGGATATCATCTATCGGCTGAATATGGAAACAGAGCTTCGTCATGCCATAGAGGAGAATCACATTCTTGTCTATTTTCAACCCATCATTTCGCTAACAACCGGATTAATTTACGGTTTTGAGGCCCTAGTGCGTTGGCAGCATCCCCAACGCGGGACGATCGAGCCTTGCGAGTTCATTCCCATTGCGGAGGAATCCAAATTAATCTTCCCCTTGGGGACCTATGTATTGAGGGAGGCTTGTCGGCAGATGAACAGCTATCAGCAATATTCGGATATCTCTCATCCGCTGCTTGTTAGCGTTAATCTCTCTGCAAGACAGTTGCTGCAGGATGATCTGGTGGGAAGAATCAGGGACATCCTCGACGAGACGGGATGTTGCCGCAAACAAATGAGACTCTCACTGGAGGTTACCGAGACGGCTGTCATGGAAAATATCTCCCGTGCCGGCGAGGTCCTGACCCAACTCAGGGAAATGGGTATCGAGATTTGTATTGATGATTTCGGTACGGGATATTCCTCCCTGAGCTATCTTCAGAATCTGCCCTTTAACGTGCTCAAGATCGATCGATCACTGGTTTCCCGCATGGACGTCAATGACAAAAGTGCTGAGATTGTTCGCACCATCATCGGCCTGTCACGCAATCTCGGGATCAAGGTGATTGCGGAGGGCATTGAGAATGATGCCCAGTTGTTAAGATTAAGGGAGTTGCAGTGTGATTTAGGCCAGGGGTATCTGTTTTCCAAACCCAGGGGCGCAGCAGCATCGGAAGAACTATTGGTCTCGCAGCCTACCTGGTAGGTATATAATCAAAGATGTGTGTACTAAGAAAACAGGAATTCAGACCATGAGCTCAGTAAGGCCAGCAGCTGTTTCGGGTACGTTTTACCCTGCGGTCAGGGCGAAATTACATCAGATGGTGATCGATTTGCTCAATGAGGTGCAGGTTGAACCGGTAGCGGTCAAAGCCCTCATCGCTCCTCATGCGGGTTATATCTACTCAGGACCGGTCGCCGCCGGCGGCTATGCACGCCTGACTTCACAAACGGACTCGATTAAACGTGTGGTATTGCTTGGACCATCACATCGCGTGGCCTTCGCTGGGATTGCCGCACCTAAATCAACCGTGTTCGAGACGCCCCTGGGGCAAGTGAGCGTCGATCAAAAGGCCATCGACTCACTGCTCGATCTGCCATGGGTGCGCAGATCCGACCATCCACATCTTCAAGAGCACAGCCTGGAGGTGCAGCTGCCGTTTCTGCAGACGGTATTGAATAATTTCGCCCTGGTTCCCTTGGTAGTAGGCCAGGCCGAAGCCGCTCAGGTGGCCGAGGTCATCGATCGCTTGTGGGGTGGAGATGAGACCTTGATCGTGGTCAGCTCCGATCTCAGTCACTATCTGGATTACGACTCCGCGTGCAAGATCGATATGAAAACCACTCGGGCAATAGAGGATTTACGAGCCGAAGATATCGATTTCGATCAGGCCTGCGGTCGTTTGCCGGTACAAGGTCTGTTGCAAATAATAAAAAAACGAGGTTTGCGGTGCATTACGGTCGATCTGCGAAATTCAGGTGATACCGCCGGCCCCCGAGATCATGTCGTGGGTTATGGGGCCTATGTCTTTAACTGAAATCGATTCACTCTATCATCCGTTATTATTGGAACTCGCCCACCAAGCGATCGCCTATGGTCTGCAACGTGGTAAGCAGATGGTGATCCACGTGGAGGACTATCCGCCGCCCTTGAGGCAACAACGCGCAACCTTCGTCACCTTGAAGATCACCGGTGACTTGAAGGGTTGTATCGGGACCTTGGAGGCCTATCGGTCGCTGATCGAAGATGTGGCCGGAAATGCCCATGCTGCAGCATTTTCTGATCCGAGATTCAATCCGGTCACCAGAGCACAGCGGGATAGTTTGCAGGTCAGCATCTCCGTGCTGGGCCCATCCGAGGAGATGACTTTTGCGGATGAAAACGATCTGCTGGAACAATTACGTCCAGGCACCGACGGACTAATCCTGAAGCAAGCGAAACGAAGGGGGACCTTTTTGCCCGCTGTCTGGGAGTTCCTACCCGACCGGGGCCAGTTTCTGGAGCATCTTAAATTGAAGGCGGGTCTGCCCTCGGGTTATTGGTCTGATGACATCCGGGTATTCCGATATACGACCCAAACTATCGATAGCGG
This sequence comes from Pseudomonadota bacterium, assembly GCA_039714615.1. Taxonomy (GTDB): domain Bacteria; phylum Pseudomonadota; class Gammaproteobacteria; order JAAEPA01; family JAAEPA01; genus JAAEPA01. The sequence continues at coordinate 7,645 of JBDLIZ010000086.1, forward strand.
TTAAGGAATGCTACCGACACACTTCCCCATCTGGCTTGCCTTATCGCTCGTATTCGGCGTTGCGACAACAGTGACATAGCTAGGCTATGCGCCTGTTGTCACGCCTTGAATACAAACGATCATTCTGCGCCAGTTAGGTAAGTTATTTCATCCGCATTCCTAAACCTGGATCACTTACAAGCCCCTAGATCCTGCCTGGGACATTAGGGTCTTGATCTCTTTGAGCATCGCCTTTCGTTCGCTCAATAGACGCCAGCGGTTTCCTCCAGCCTGACGCCAAAGTAATACGGCGCGTATGCCCGCTAGCAGCAAAGCGCGGATACGACTAGCATTATCTGGATTCGAGAGATAGGATTGTTCACCCTTGATAATAATCTTGGGGCCCAGAGGGCTAATCGATTGGCGGTAGATGTCAGCTAAGTTGCTGATCACATTGACGTGCGTCATGTCGAAGTGCTCCAATTGTTGCAATGCTGATTGTATGCCATTTCTAACGCGCGCAGTTTCTGGTGGCGTTTTTCTTAGTCGTTTCTCTAGAAATATCAGCATGACAGAGCATTGAGTTCGCGCAATACTGCGACTATCAACCCTTCTATCCAAGGTCGAGTTTAAGATCTCAAGTCCTAACAGGATCTTGTTTAGACCTCCATAAACGGCCTCATAGGTTTCAGGATTTTCACTAAACAGGCTGTAGATGCAAGTTTTAAAAGGGGGGGTATCCATTTGGCCGTTCCAAGCGATATTAGTGACGAGATCAACACATTGATAGAGCCCAGCCAAGGCTATGGTTCGATTGCGTATTCCTGTGTTCATGGGCTAAGACGAGTTATGATGATTGTTATTCATTTCTTACGCACATAGATCTGGGCCCGTCTCAGGGTAAGGAAAATGTCGAGTTTCATACGCCATGGGACTCAAGAGTGTTAGTAGGCTCGGTAATAGTCCCCCCGCCAAGGCACAGATCCCCTTGATAGAAAACAATGGCTTGGCCAGGAGTAATGGCGCGTTGTGGATGGTCAAACATCACCCGAATCGTACCGTTTTCCTGGGCGGTGAAATGACAATCTTGAGCGGATTGACGGTATCTGATTCTGGCGGTACAGCGCCGTGATTGGCCCGGCGGTAGGCCATGGATCCAATGCATTTGAGTGGCGTATAGCCCGCTATGAAACAGGCGTTCATCGTCATGACCCTGGACCACAATCAATCGATTATTGGGGATATCCTTGCCGACGACGTACCATGGTGCACCAGATGAACTGCGTCGTCCGCCGATACCCAGTCCCTCTCGTTGTCCTATGGTGTAATACATCACTCCCTGATGTTGACCGACAAGCTCTTGTTCGGGAGTGATGATGTCACCGGGCTGAGCGGGAAGGAATCGTTCCAGGAAACGTCGAAACCGGCGTTCCCCGATAAAACATATACCGGTACTGTCTTTTTTGGCGTGAGTCGGCAATCCTGCTTCACGGGCTATTGATCGGACCTGGTTCTTTTCCAGGCGGCCTAAGGGGAATAGGCTGTGAGACAACTCTTTTTGTCCGAGAGTGTAAAGAAAATAGCTCTGATCCTTATTCCTATCGGTCGCCTGGTGCATGGACCAGGTGCCTTGCATGCAACTGATGCGTGCATAATGACCGGTAGCGATCCGGCTCGCTCCCAATGTCAATGCGTGTTCAAGAAAGCTCTTGAACTTGATTTCTTTGTTACACAGGATATCTGGGTTAGGGGTTCGACCGGAACGATACTCAGTCAGAAAATGCTTGAATACACGCTCCCAGTATTCGTAGGAAAAGTTGATCTTGTGCAATGGAATGCCGAGTTGTTTACACACCTGCTCAGCATCGTTAAGGTCCTGTTCTGCCGCGCAGTAACCCGCCTCGTCATCCTCCTCCCAGTTTTTCATGAACAGCCCCTGAACCCGGAAACCCTGCTTATGCAGCAGCAGAGCGGCAACCGAGGAATCCACCCCCCCTGACATCCCGACAATGACCTGCGGGTTGTCATTACCTGGCATTGTGTGCCAAGGTTTTATGTGATCTTCCGGTAACATTAAGTTGTAGACTAAAGAACAAGCGAATATTAAAGAAAACTATTCAGTGGGTGTTTGTCAAATGAATCAAGAGGTGTTATACAACATCTCGTTGGGGGCCTCCATCGATAGGGAGGGAAGTCAGTTATAGCTCTCGGTGCGTACTGTGAACGCCTTTGTTCTATCGATGCAGTCGCTGCGGCATAAACGTTGCATCAATTATAGACTTAAACTTTATCAGGCTTGATCACACATAGATATGATTGGATAACAATGTGGTCAAAAATAGGTTTTTATTGAGCAGTGAATGTTTTTTTGATATTGCATACCCTTACACTATAAAGCCATGAGTGATGACAATGGCAAGGTTCAAAGGGGTGATGGTCTTGCTCTTCAAGAAGGCAAAGCCAAGATCAAGCGCCCACCGTTGTATAAAGTGGTGCTGATCAATGACGACTATACGCCCATGGAGTTCGTGGTGCACATATTAGAGAATTTCTTCAAGATGAACCGGGAAAAGGCCACTCGCATCATGCTGCAGGTACATACTCGCGGCAAGGGTGTGTGCGGTGTATATACGCGAGATATCGCGGAAACCAAGGTATATCAGGTAAACGAGTACTCTCGTGCGAATCAACACCCCTTGTTATGCGCAATGGAAGAAACCTGAATACGGGACTACAGCCATGTTAAACAAAGAACTTGAATTCACCCTCAATCTGGCATTCAAGGGCGCCCGGGAAAAGCGCCATGAATTTATGACAGTTGAGCACCTGCTGTTGGCTTTGACCGAAAACCCAACGGCTGCTGAGGTCTTACGTGCATGTGGTGCAAATCTGGACGCGCTCGGTAAGCAGCTCGGTGAGTTCATCGAGCAGAATACACCTTTACTGATCGAGAGCGACTCACGCGATACCCAGCCGACGCTGGGGTTTCAAAGGGTCTTGCAGCGTGCTGTCTTCCATGTGCAGTCTTCGGGTAGGAAGGAGGTCAGCGGTGCAAACGTGTTGGTAGCAATCTTCGGTGAGCAGGAGTCGCAGGCCGTTTATTTGCTTAGCCAGCATGATGTGGCCCGTCTAGATGTCGTCAATTATATCGCTCATGGTATCTCCAAGGTAGCTGAGGAGCGGGAGGAAGAAACCAGTAGTCCCACTGAGCAGGATAATGCTGAGGAGTCGACCAGCAAAAATCCCCTGGAGAGCTTTGCTTCCAATCTTAATAAATTGGCTAGAGAGGGTAAGATAGATCCGTTGATCGGTCGGGAGTCGGAGGTCGAGCGCACCGTCCAAATCCTTTGTCGGCGACGTAAAAACAACCCATTGTATGTGGGTGAGGCCGGTGTGGGTAAGACGGCGATCGCGGAAGGTTTGGCCAAACGGATCGTGGAAGGGAAGGTTCCAGAGATATTAAGGGATGCCACCATCTATTCCCTTGACTTGGGATCGCTGGTGGCGGGCACTAAATACCGTGGCGATTTTGAAAAGCGTCTAAAGGGTGTGTTGGCGCAACTGCGCAAGCAAAGCGATGCCATTTTATTTATTGATGAGATCCACACGATCATTGGCGCGGGTTCAGCCTCTGGTGGGGTGATGGACGCCTCCAATCTGATCAAACCGATGCTGGCCTCCGGAGAGCTCAAATGCATTGGTTCAACGACCTATCAGGAATTCCGCGGTGTTTTCGAGAAAGACCATGCCCTGGCACGGCGCTTTCAGAAGATCGACATCAATGAACCTACCGTCGAAGAGACCTATAAGATTCTGCGCGGCATCAAGGATCGTTTCGAAGAACATCACAATGTGAGGTATACCTACAAGGCGTTACATGCTGCAGCCGATCTCTCCTCGCGCTTTATCAACGATCGCCACTTGCCGGATAAGGCTATAGACGTCATCGATGAGGCCGGGGCGCACCAACGATTAAAACCGGCCTCAGTGCGGAAAAAGACGATCTCGGTGCGTGATGTGGAAAATATCATTGCCAAAATGGTACGCATTCCTCCAAAAAGCGTGTCGGCCTCTGACCTCGAGTCGCTAAAAACTCTAGAACGTAATCTCAAGATGGTCGTTTTTGGTCAAGACGAGGCCATCTCTACCCTAACCACGGCCATTAAGATGTCGCGTACCGGATTGAGAGACAGCGAAAAACCCATCGGCTCATTCCTGTTTTCTGGACCGACTGGGGTGGGAAAGACCGAGGTAACACGTCAGCTGGCACTCATATTGGGCATCGAACTGCTGCGTTTCGATATGTCGGAATACATGGAACGCCATACCGTCTCTAGGCTCATCGGAGCCCCCCCCGGTTATGTCGGTTACGATCAGGGGGGATTGTTGACCGACGCCATACTCAAGGCCCCTCACTCAGTATTGCTGCTTGATGAGGTCGAGAAGGCCCATCCGGACGTTTTCAACCTGCTTTTGCAGGTAATGGATCATGGCACCTTGACCGATGCGAATGGCCGCAAGGTCAATTTCCGCCATGTCATTCTGGTGATGACTACCAATGCCGGTGCAGAGTCGATGAGCAGGACCAGTATGGGCTTCACTGTCCAGGATCATTCCAGCGACGGTGTGGAGGTTATCCGGCGAGCCTTCAGCCCGGAATTCCGTAATCGGCTTGATGGCATCATTCAGTTTAAGTCCTTGGATGAGCGCACCATTGCCAATGTCGTTGACAAATTTATCCTCCAACTCGAAGCCCAACTGGTGGAGAAGAAGGTCAATCTGATCGTAGATGCGTCCGCCAGGGCATGGATTGCGAACAAGGGTTATGACCCTAAGATGGGTGCGCGCCCAATGGCAAGGGTCATTCAGGAATACATCAAAAAACCCTTGGCCGATGATATTCTATTTGGACGGCTGTCAAAGGGAGGCGATATCAGAATTACAGTCAGTGACGGAGAGCTGACGCTGGATGTATTGGGTGAAGTCGTACACTAGTCCCTACAGTATCGGTTTCATTTCAACGACCGCGGTACGTGATTCGACCCTTCGACAGATCGTAGGGTGTGAGTTGGACCGTAACCTTGTCCCCCGTCAAGATACGGATGTAATGCTTGCGCATCCGGCCCGAGATATGGGCGGTTACGACATGGCCGTTCTCCAGTTCGACGCGAAACATCGTATTCGGTAGGGTCTCAATGACCGTACCTTCCATTTCGATATGATCTTCTTTTGCCATATATCCTCTATATACCAAACTCTAACAAATAAAAGCGGCCCATTATCTCTAACTGAGGTTATAAAACAAGGTCTTTTTAGTCGGCAAAAATGCTCAGCGCGGACAGCCTCAAGGTTATGTATTGATTTTGAAGTAATTATTTAGTGAGTAGCATGTGCATGATGTATTCCCCGGATACTTAGATGCTTGATTTTGACCATCATAATTGCCTAAACTCCGCAATCTTTCCGTACCTATTATTAGTTTGAAAAATTTTAAAGAATGAAAATAGCAGGCGTTTTTCCGGGGCAGGGGTCGCAGGCCGTGGGTATGCTGGGTGATCTTTCACAAGCGTTTCCGGTGGTAAAGGAGACCTTTGATGAGGCATCGGAGGTGCTGGACTTCGATTGCTGGTCACTGATTGTGAACGGACCAGAAAATGAGTTGAACCGTACCCACAATACCCAACCCATCATGTTGGCTGCTGGTGTGGCCGTGTGGCGGGTGTGGATTGCCAGTGGTGGTTGTCAGCCGGCATTGATG
>JBDLIZ010000087.1:0-13329 GCA_039714615.1 Pseudomonadota bacterium
ATCCGTTGAAGCCTGAAATCATTTAATAATGCCTCGATGACCACACCGCAGTCGTTGAAGACGCAGAATCCGGCGGCCCGGTCCCGCGCGGCATGATGCAAACCCGCGATGGGGACGAAGGCCCGTTTCAAATCACCGCTCATCAACCGAGCCGTCGCATGCAAGGCACTGCCCACTACGGTGGCAGCCGCCTCATAGACCCCGGCAAAGGCAGGGGTATCGCCATAATCGAGAAAACCGTATCCTTGCTGGGATTTCTGCTTTACCAGTTCGACATATTCATGGCTATGAAACCGTTCTATCTCAGCCTGACTTGCCTGAACCGGGTCATGGCGCCGAACCCGATTATTCCAGGGCTGATCCTCGAATGCATCACGAAAGGCATCATGACGCTGTGGGCCGAAGGGATGATCAGAACCGAAGTTATAGGCGGCCAGCCCCTCCCCCAGATACACACACATTGATGATACTTGCGACATACTCCCCCCTTATTGGATGTGTTGCTTAAAATGGTTGCCATACGGAACGTGAACCGAGTATGTTTTAGATCATAATCCCAATCACCACATATTTCGAATTTCACTATGGCCGAATATATCTACACCATGAGCGGCGTTGGCAAGACCGTAGCGCCCAAGAAACAGATTCTTCGCGATATTTCTTTGCATTTCTTCCCCGGCGCCAAGATCGGTGTGCTGGGCTACAACGGTGCTGGAAAATCCACCCTACTACGAATTATGGCCGGCGTGGATACCGACTATCATGGTGAAGCACACCCCCAGCCCGGCATCAAGATCGGTTATCTCCCGCAGGAACCCCAGCTCGATCCCGGCCAAGACGTACGAGGCAACGTCGAACTGGGGCTGGGTGAGGCTAAGGCCCTGATCGAGCGTTTCAACGAGATCAGCATGCGTTTCGCCGAACCCATGGACGATGACACCATGAACGCCCTGCTGGCGGAACAGGCCAAGCTGCAGGATGCCATCGATGCCTGCGGTGCCTGGGAGATAGAGCGTAAGCTCGAGGTGGCCGCCGATGCCTTGCGCCTACCTCCCTGGGATACTCAGGTCGGCGTTCTATCCGGTGGAGAGCGGCGCCGGGTGGCCTTGTGCCAGCTGCTATTATCCAACCCCGACATGTTGATCCTCGACGAACCGACCAACCATCTGGATGCCGAATCCGTCGCCTGGCTGGAACATTTCCTTCATGAGTTTCCCGGCACCGTCATCGCGGTGACTCACGACCGCTATTTTCTGGACAATGTGGCGCAATGGATCCTGGAACTGGACCGCGGCTATGGCATCCCCTGGAAGGGTAATTACTCGTCATGGTTGGAACAAAAGGAACAGCGCCTTGAAATCGAACAGAAACAGGAGACCGCCCGCATCAAGACCATGAAGGCGGAACTGGAATGGGTGCACAGCCAACCCAAGGCGCGCCAGGCCAAGAGCAAAGCGCGCCTAAAACGTTTCGAGGAGCTCTCATCCCGCGACTTTCAGCAACGTTCGGAAACCAACGAAATCTATATCCCTCCCGGACCTAGACTAGGAGACCTGGTGGTCGAGGCCAAGGGTCTATCCAAACGGCTGGGCGACAAGCTGTTGTTCGATGATCTGAACTTTAAGCTGCCCCGCGGCGGCATTGTGGGCATCATTGGGGCCAACGGCGCGGGCAAGACCACTTTGTTGCGCATGTTCGTCGGACAGGAACCCACCGAACGAGGAGAGATTCGAATCGGGGACAGTGTCCGGATTGCCTATGTAGACCAGCTGCGCGACGAACTCGATGGGCACAAAACGGTATGGGAAGAAATATCCGTCGGACTGGATACCCTCAGCGTCGGCAACTATCAGACGCCCTCACGGGCCTATGTCGGGCGCTTCAACTTTAGGGGCTCCGATCAACAAAAACGCGTTGCCGAGCTCTCTGGGGGGGAGCGCAATCGCCTGCATCTGGCCAAGCTGCTCAAGAGTGGCGGCAACCTGCTGCTGCTCGACGAACCCACCAACGATCTCGATGTGGAGACCTTGCGTGCCCTGGAGGAGGCGCTGCTCGATTTCCCAGGCTGCGCCGTAGTGATCTCGCATGACCGCTGGTTTCTTAACCGTATCGCCACCCACATCCTGGCCTTCGAGGGCAACAGCCGGGTCGTGTGGCTAGAAGGCAACTACAGCGACTACGTGCAGGACTACAAGCAGCGCACCGGCAGCGATCCCGAACAGCCTCATCGGATCAAATACAAAAGGCTGGCCTAATGTTCGATCGATGGCTTAGGCAGCCTTACCCCGGTGAATCTGCCGATCCTCGCCTCCGAAGCTCTCCACTAATCGGGGCAGAAACCGGGCGAGTTCCAGACTCATAATGGCAAAATCCGCATCGAATCGGGCCGCGGCACTGTCGACATCCACCTCTGCCGCCTCTTCCTGTACGATATCGGTAAACCGCAAACGCTTGATCGACAGATCTTCACCGAGGATGCACGTCAGTCGCCGATCCCATTGCACCGCCAGTTTGACCACCTGCTTACCGGCCTGAAGATGGGCGCGGATCTCATCAGAGCCCAAATCCTGACGGCGACAGCGCACAATGCCGCCCTCTTCTTCAGGATCGCGCAATTCGCATTCGTCCTCGATCTCGAAATCCTCGGGGACCCCATCGGATAACCAGCCGGTCATCACCCGAGCGGGTCTATTACCCAGCGCGGGAGGGATGATCGACAAGCTCCCCAGGCTGTCTCTGAGCAGCGCCGTCAACTCTTCGGCCTTGCGGGCACTGGCGGCATCGACGATTAACCAACCCTCCTTGGGGGCGATATAGGCATAGGTTAGAGTGCTGCGGATCAGCGCCTTGGGCAACAGATCCTGGATGATCTCATCGCGGATACCCTGGCGCTCATAATTAGATACCCCGCGGTTCTCGGCCTCTTCGAGCTCAGCGATGCGCTCATCGACAAACTCGCGTATCACCGATGCGGGCAACAGTTTCTCCTCTTTGCGCGCACAGAGCATGATCTGGCCGTTAGTCACATGGATCAAGGTCTTGCCGATGCGCCCCAAAGGGGACACCCAGCCATAGGTAAACATCTCCAGCTTGCCGCAAGGCCGAGACGCCTGAGCGGATAATTGCTGCTCCAATTCCTCTGGATCAAGTACAAAGGGTTCGGTGAATCTATACAGGGTCAGGTTTTTAAACCACATTTTTATTGCCTTTTCGACGTAGAGCTGTTCTAAAGCCTCTCAAATGGCCCAGACGCATTATGGGCACTGTTAAAGCACTTGTCATCTCATAATATGCAAGACAGGTGGCCAGGATGGTTTCGTCCAATATGCTCACCGTTGATGGGCTACTTCACCCATGATGTACGTGGCTAATACAGCACGGTCATCGCCCAGCATCATCAACACAAACAGTAGCTCTTCCAGATCTTTGACGGTTTGCAAGCGACGCGCCATCAGTGGTGTCGACGCAGGATCCAACACGATGAAATCGCCTTCTTTTCCGGGTTCGAAGTTTCCGATGTGTTGATCCAGATAGAGTGCACGGGCGTTACCCAGGGTAGCGAGATAAAAGGCCCGTAGCGGCGACAGTGATTGACCGATCAGCTGCAGGACCTCGTAGGCTTCCTTGAGGGTCCTTAGTTGGTTAAAACTGGTGCCGGCGCCGACATCTGTCGCCAGCCCGACGAGCATGCCCGCTTGATCCGCGGCGGTAAGATTGAACAGGCCGCTGCCCAGAAAAAGGTTTGAGGTCGGGCAAAATGCCATGGCCGCACCTGATTCGGCCATGCGTTGGCGGTCTCGCTCATCCAGGTGCAGGCCATGGGCGTAGATCGAACGTTCGCGCAGTAAACCGTAATGATCATAAACGTCCAGATAGCTGCGGCTCCAGGGAAACAGCTCCGCGACCCAAGCGACCTCGCTCTGATTCTCCGCCACATGGGTGTGCACATAGGTATCCGGATATTCGCGAGCCAGTTGCCCGGTGCGTTCCAATTGGCCCTCGCTCGAAGTCGCGGCGCAACGCGGCGTGATGGCGTAGCCGAGTCGCCCGTAACCATGCCAACGCTCGATCAGTGCCTTGCTGTCGGCATAACCGGACTCGGCAGTATCCGTCAGAAGCGCCGGTGCATTGCGATCCATCAGCACTTTGCCGGCGATCATGCGCAGTTTACGTGCCCCACAGACTTCGAATAAGGCATCGACTGATTCGGGATGGACGCTCCCCAATACCAGGGCGGTGGTGGTGCCATTCCTTAACAACTCATCGATAAAGAACGATGCGACTTCGCTGGCATGGGCAATATCGCTAAATCGTAATTCTGTCGGAAAGGCATAGCGATTGAGCCACTCCAGCAACTGCTCGCCGGGTGCTGCAATGATATCGATCTGCGGGTAATGGATGTGGGCATCGATAAAGCCGGGAAGGATGAGTTTGTCCGGATAGGTCACGATCTCCCAGTCAGCTTGCAACCTGCCTAAGATCTCGGTAGCAGACCCGACTTGCCTTACCCGACCGTCTTCTACCAATAGCAAACCGTCTGCATAGTATTGGTAGGCATCGCCATCGGGTGACTGGCCGGGGTCTTGCAGAAAGTGCAATATCGGTGCGCGAAAGGCGCGTTTGGCTGGCGACTTCAAATTGTTCATGTACAGCCTTCTCCGACAGGCTCCTAGGTAAAAAAATCCTTTGCCCGCTCTAACTTGTAATCCCACCTCCCCCACATCTCACCCTTGGGGGGCGGGAAGTAGACCTCGGCAAGGATCCATATCTCGTCATCGCAATAGCCCAATAGCCGAATATAGTTTAGCGCTTTGTTTATGGTCGCCCCGGTCGAGATCTTGTCATCCATAACCAGAGCTAGACCTTGTTTGGAAAAACCGTCTTCGGCTAGCCCCCCAATCCCCCCTCTGATGTCATAAAGCGGCGGGGTTTCCTTCTTTTCACCCAAGGAGTTGGTTAAAGGCCAAAAATGATAGAATGAAAATCGGTTCTGCAGCTGTTCTAGAAGTTCTGGTGCGGTGATTTTCCGAACGGCACGGTAGGTCTTCATGCCTGACTTCATCACGACGTAGCCATCTAAATACACGTCTTTTTCTGCTAGCGGGTAAGAGAGTTTTATTTCCATATTTGGGACTGATCTAAATGCGGGTTCTTCCTTTACCATTGTAAATGAGTCGAAAACCCAGATACAGCGGAAATATTTGATTCAACTCAACACATCTGCTATCAGTTGATGCAAAAATAGCATGGCCGCATATTCCGTCTATGGATGAATATACGGCACTCCCATCCACCTTTCACCCGTAGGAACGATCTATGGACAAAGACTTGATCACTGACAAAGGCACTAAATCCTCCAAAGAAATCGCTGATTTTCTCCGTTCCGTCGCCGACAAGATCGATTCGGGTTCGATGAGCCTGAGCCGTGGGAATACTTCACTCGATCTGGAGTTCCCCGACCGTATGGGCTTCAGGTTCAAGGTCAAAGACGATATCAGCCGGTCTGGAACTCAACGCAAGGTACAAATCGGTTTTCGCTGGGACAAAGACAAAAAAGCAAAAGAAAAATCCGCGGATCTCATTATTAAATAACTCGAATTGCACTTTTAGGAAGAATCTACCCACTCCAGGGATGGACCCTCAGTTTATATCCATGACGGATAGGTTTTCAGGCATATTATGTACCCGAATTGTCATTCGTCAGGGGTATATCCGCGCTACTAAATAAATACTACAGAATTAGCTTACTTATCTGGTCTGCCTTTTCGCCAATCGGCAACCTTGGCAGACCGATTTCACCTCAGACCACCCATAAAACACGTAAAACATGGCGCCTAACCTGGCGGTATGATTTGTATCTTGCCTTAATAGCAAATCAGACATACCCTACCAATAATTCAAACCTCTATATTACGTGAATGTTTGCTCGATTTTTCAAACCAAAGTGGCAACACAGAAACCAGGCCAAACGCATCGAGGCCGCGACCGAGCTGGCCCTAGGCGACCCGGCGCTCACCACCCTGGCCACTCAGGACAAGGTCCCGGAAGTGCGTGCGGTAGCGGCCGGCAGACTACGAGATGTCGCAACCCTGCAAGCTATTGTGAGCTCGGAAAAGGATGATCGGGTATTGCAGCAGGCCTATTCGCGTTTGCGTGATCTGCTCTGCGGTGTTGCTGAAGATGCCCCGCCCCTTACCGAGCGTCTGCAGGTCCTGGGAAAAGGGTACTCCAACGAACTCATAGAACACATCGCCCACCACGGCAAGGAATCGGCCCTGCGCCGGCAAGTCCTATCCTCGATCACTAGTCCTGCGCTGTTATCTGAGATCGCCACCGGGGATCCGGCAATAGATGTCCGGGTCTGCGCCGTGGAGCTTATACACGACATCGCTGCGCTAGAGCGGGTATTGAAAGCCTCTAGAAAAAGCGATAAACGGGTGACCCGCCTAGCTCGACAAAGTCTTACGGAATTGCGCGCCCGGACCGAGAAGAATCAACGTGCCCTGGCGTTGTGTAATGAACTCGAAGCGAGGTGTAAGGAAGGAGCGTTCGCCGCTCGCCAAAGCTTCCTGATAAAGGCCGAACGTCAATGGCCCGAACTCAGGGAGGTGGTAGACGAGGACCGACGAGAGCGTCTAAAGCACGCCCTTTCGCAGTTACGAGAAATCTGCGACCAATACCGCAGCATCAAGAGCACGAAACAAAAAGCCTTCCAGACCCTGGAAGACATCATCCCTGAGCTGGAACATGAGCAGGAATTCACCGCTGAGTTGCAAGCCCGCACCCAGCAGGCCTTGTCCGAGGCTGACCAGTATTGGAATACCGCCGCTGCACTCGACCCGGCGGATGAACACATCACTTTCAACCGCTACCGGCAAGCCGCCGGGATCGTCATGGAACATCAAAACCGCTTACATAAAAACACCGAGGCGGCACGGCGTATTAGGGAATTCTTGGATGAACTCGAAGCGGGCGCCGAAGCCGCAAGGTTCTCCACCAAGAAGGCTATTGTCAAATTTCGCGAGCGCTGGGAAGGCCTGCCCAAACCACGATCTAAAACCCTGCATCAAGCCTTGTCCGCCAGGTTTAACCAATTACATGACCGTATCGAGCAGCAAAAAAACCGGGCCGCCGAGACCGCCAAACAACTCGAACAAACGATCAACGAGTTGCTTGAACGATTGCACAACGCAGCAGAGAGTGGTCAGCTCAACAAGGCCATCTCGCTACGCGATCAGATCCGCCACCGACTCGATAACGCCGTGGGCTTGGCAAAGGCCAAACGATCCAGCTTGGAACAGGCACTAAAAAATACTTTCCCCAGGATAAAAGAGCTGCAAGGCTGGCGTAACTGGGGGGCCTCCGGGGTGCGTGAGCGACTGTGCGAACGAGCCGAAGGTCTACTAGAAACCGAATGCACGCCTCATGAGCAGGCCGCACAGATACGCAAACTTCGTGAAGCATGGCAGCGACTGGACCGCCAGAGCAGACCGGCGGGTGAATCGATCTGGAACCGCTTCAACTGCGCTTGTAACAAGGCCTACGAACCCTGTCGCATCGCCTTCGATGAAGAGACCAAACAGCGAGCTGAAAACCTGCACCAGAAGCAGGAGATCTGCCAGGAAATGGAAGATCTTTACCAGCATACGGATTGGGCGCAGGTAGAGTGGAAGGAACTGATCAAAGACTACAACAAACTGCGTCAGTCCTGGCGCCAGATAGGCCCGGTCAGTAGAGCTAAAGGCCGGGAGCTGTCAAAACGCCTCAACAAGGTAACACGCAATATTGAATCAAAACTCGACACACGTCGTCAGGCCGGCTTGCAACTGCGCAAGGAACTCATCGAGCGAATCCAGCAACTTTCAGAACAAACCGAACTGGACGAGGCCATAGCGCAGACCAAGCGAGCGCAAAGCGAATGGAACAAGGTCATCGTGCGCTCAACCAGAAGGACGGAACAAGAACTGTGGAAGGCGTTTCGCAGCGCATGTGACCAGGTCTTCGAACGCCGAAATGTTGAGCAGCAGGCAAAACGTCGGGCCCAGGAAGAACATCTCGAGCACAGGGTAGAACGGTGCGAGACGCTGGAAAAACTCACCCGAGATCTCACCCAGGACAATCTGGAACAGACCTCTCATCAAATCGAGCAGCTGAAGACCGACTGGCAGAAAATCATGGAACTGCCTAGGACGGAACGTACAGGACTGGAACAACGCTTTAAAGAGGCACTCAAGGCGTATAGTCTAAAGACCGACACCATAAAAAGTCACCAGACACGGGAGTTGTGGAACGCCTTGCAGGAACGGGGGCGATTGTGCGCCCGGCTGGAAGCGTACCTCGAACGTCCCGCGACGCCGCCCGCGGATCTCGAGGAAATTAAAACGAGCTGGCAGACTCAACCCGAACTGGAAACGAACCAAATCAGCGAAGTGAAAACCCGGTTTGAAATCTCACTCGCCGCCATCGAAGGCGATGCCCTCACAGCTGAGTATACCGCCCGGAATTTACGCGAAAATACCGAGCAAAAGCGTCTCCAATGTCTCGAAATGGAGGTCCGGGCCGGGATGGAATCACCGCCTGAAGATGCCGAACAGCGGATGCAGCTCAAGGTAAGCAGACTCTCCGAACGCTTCGACGGCCAGAATGCCAAGTCGTTGAAGGACAATCATGAGATTGTCTTGAGTGCACAACAACAGTGGATCGCCTCCGGAATGTTGCCCGCGGATGAGATGCAAGCGCTTGAACAGCGCTTCACCGCTGCGGCAGAGGCGCTGCTCGGTGGGGATACTCAAACAGAATCATAACCATACAACCAACGCGTCATGCCCTGATGGACATTGCTGACGGAATGTACGGCCCCCTTGGGGATGAACACCTCATCTCCCGGCCCGACGATCCAGCGCTGTCCCTCAACGGTCATCTCCAGCACACCTTCCACCACCGTGACCAATTCATTGGTGGGGTGCACGAAGTTGTTCCACTGTTGTCCCGGCGGGTCGATGAACAGCTCACAGGAATAGCCCCGGCTTTGCCAATCCTGTTCGACCTCTGTTCGGTTCAGGGGTTGTAAAAACCTGTTTTTGATAACGTGACCCATATCATCAATCAGACTGATGCAGTATCTCTCCGGCCTCGTTCTCAACAGTGACTGCCAACGGAATGCCCTGCCTGATGCTGGCCGAGACGACGCAGAAATCCTCGAACAGCTTAAGACATCTTTTTAGCCGGGCGGACTGCTCCATATCCGCGGCCACGGACAACTTCACCTCCATGCTACCGATACGCAAACGTCCCTTTTCATTGCGCACCAGTTCGCAGCTGACCGAGGTCTTCATGCTCTGCGGCGGGACCTTGGACTTGCTAACGCAAAACATCAGGCTGGCGCTCAGACAGTTCGCCGCCGCGGCGGCCAGCATCCTCGAGGCATTGGGACCGACTCGCCGCCCTAGGGGTTCAGGTTCATCCATGAGCACATCATCCGCGCTGTCCCAGTCGAACTTAACCTTAAATTCATAGTCTTTGAGGTGCTCAAGATGAATGGTAAAACGGTCCTCTTCGGACATGGTCACTCCTCCTTATTGTTTTGTTGGTAATCAGGTACGCCAACCCGCCCCACCCTTTGACGGCAGATCGGCCCGCTCGTACTCGGCGATCACCTGGGCCCCTAAGAGCAGAATGATAGCACCTATCTCGAAGCTGAGCAGGATGATAATCGCCGACGCGAACGAGCCATAGATGACATTTACCAAGGAAAGCGTCGAAAAATACCATAACAGGAAGTGACGGGTTAACTCCCAAAGCAAGGTAGCCGTCAAGCCACCGATGAAGGCGTGCCCCAAGGCCATCCTTCCTACGGGCATCAGCAGGTACAGCAGACTGAGCAATAGCGTCTCCCCAAACAAGCCGAGGGTATAGATTACCATCGCGGGAACTGCGTTTATCGAGAGAGTATAACCGAGAATCTCCAAGGGCTGATCAGCTGCTGCGAACAATGTCGTCTTGATGATACTGACGAGAAACAGACCCAACGCCAGGATGAAGATATAACAAAAGGGTAAGATCGCCGATACTAGAAAATGACGTCGATGAATCGCCACACGGTGCTTGAAAATCACCGATATGGCATTCTCGAAGACCGTGAAGGCCAGGGAACTGAAAAACAGCAGGATCGCCAATCCCACCATACCGATCACCCTCCACTCTTGCAGGATGACCGAGATCTGCGCCGTCAAGGCCTCGGATTCGCCCGGCGCCACGAGTTCCAGATAGGTTCGAGTGGTCTCCAGCAGCGTATGCTTATCGACGATCTGAGATAACGCTACCAGGATCAGGGCAAAGACGGGCACGATGGACAGCAAGGTATAGTAGGCTACTGCGCCCGACAGCAAAAACCCCTGGTTGGCGCGAAAGGCCGCGATGACCCGCATGACAAACCCCAACGGGTCCAGAGCTACCGCTATTAGCCTGGGTGAATTTTTAAAACCCATCGTTTAGTTCAACCCATTCCCCAAGACAAGCCCGCCTTGTTCTACGACGAACTCTGCACTCCTGAAAGCCCATCCGTCATGGGTATATCTCTATTCGAGACCAACCCCATTTATCTACGACCTAGATCCTGCAAGTGATCGCGCTTGCAGGATCTAGGTATAAATCACCCAATAGCCATATCCTCGCCCTGCGCCGCCTCCTCTAATCGTGCGTCGAAGGTCAACAGGCACAATTCGGAAAGTTGGCTTTGGAGCCGCTTTGCCGTAGCCAGATGCCAGAGATCCGCCCCTCGCAAGCGCCATTTTACAGCAAGAGGCTGTACGGAGTTCCAATCCGGAGACAGGTTCAAACGACGCCAAGGTCCTTCTTCAAGACTCTCAGTAACGGCCTCTATCAGAACCCTGGCCAAAACCCCTTCCCTTTGAATTCGGGCGATAACGGCGCAGGTTTCCACATAAGCCAGGGTAGAAATGAGATGAACCACGTCCTTCTTTGCCCAGCGTTGGGCCTCTGGGCTATATCTGTCATCAAACAGAACGGATAAAACCGCGGAGGCATCCCAGTAAATGACTCGGGTCTCATTAACCGCCATTTTCTCTGTCTTCCTGTAGGAACCTTTGCGCCATCGCCTCGGGGACGGGAATAGGAGAAGGAAGGACTTTGCGCTGTTTTTCCGCAAGGGGCTCAATGACCCCCTGTACCTCAAGACGCTTGATGCGCTCCGTTAAGGAAAGCTCAGCCGTATCAATGGGAACGATTCTTGCTACCGGCCGGCCCCGGTCCTTGACCAGCACGGCCTCGCCTTGTTGGACCCGCTTAAGCAACTTGCTCAAATGCTGCTTGGCCTCTCGAATTCCGACCACAATCGTTTCCATGTGCGCCCTCAATATGATCACAATGGCTATCTCTTAATGTAGTCATTGTAGTCACATACTGACTGCTGTCAACACTGCATTGAAAAAATCTGTTGAATGAAATCGCTTGGAACCGCTGGACAATGAGGGCTGGCGGTTCTTAGAAACCGTAAGAAAAATTAGGGGTTTCAAACTCAAATCACCTAAACTCGCTCAAGTGAGTCGCAACCGATGATCACCGAGATCTTTGGTCGGAGGCAAACCATAGTCAGTCACGTCTGATCAGGAGTCAGTATCATGAAAAGAGAGGCCCTGGATAATTTCACGGACTTGTCCGGCTGGTCCACTGTGGCGTCGGGGCAGGCACAAATCAGCCTCTCGGCAGATCGATGTGTTCACGGCAAGGCCATGCGGGTGGACTTCGACTTCAAAGACAGCGGTGGATTTGTAGTCGCGCGTAAGGCGTTTTCGCTTACGCTACCGGAGGCGTACGCTTTCCGCTTCAACCTCCGAGGATCGGCCCCTACCAACAAGCTTGAATTCAAGCTGGTCGATCCAGGCGGCCACAATGTGTGGCGGTATCAGGAGGATCCCTTCGATTTCGACTGTGACCGGCGGTCAATCAGAATCAGCAGCAGCCAGATCGAGTTTGCCTGGGGGCCTGCAGGGGGCGGGCCGGTGCATCAGGTAGGCGTGATCGAATTCGTCATCGCCGCCGGCCCTGGAGGAAAGGGAACCCTCTGGATCGACGATTTGTGCTGGGAAGATCACAGTTTTCGGGCAACCCCAGTCGTTCAGGCATCGAGTGAGCTCCAGGATCATGAGGCCATATGCGCTGTGGACCGTTCCACAGACACCAGCTGGCGCAGTGAGTTGTCTGATAAACCACAATGGTTTCTTATCGATTTCGGCGAGCTGCGGGAATACGGTGGCATGATAGTTCACTGGGAATCGACAACCCGAGCGCGGCGGTTCGACATAGAGACCTCTAACGATGGCGACCAGTGGAAGACCGTTTACTGCGCAAGACGGGCCTCGGGTGAACGCAACTATGTCTACCTTCCCAAGAGCTCGTCGCGCTTTGTTCGTCTCAATCTACACCCGAGTGAGCAAGACCAAGGGGTTGGCATCGTCGATATCGACATCAAGCCGTATGACTTTTCCCGTACCATCAATGACTTTTTCCGGAATATAGCCAAAAATCAGCCTAAAGGGCACTATCCCAAATATCTGTATGCCAAACAAACCTACTGGACGCCTGCCGGTATTCCAGACGGCGTCACCCGGGGCATCATGAATGAAGAGGGTTTGGTAGAGGTGGATGAGGGCTCGTTCTCGCTCGAGCCTTTTTTATATCTCGACGAGCAGCTGATCACCTGGGCGGATGTTTGTCCGGAACAGACCCTAGAACACAGTTATTTGCCCATTCCTTCATCGCTGTGGAAAAGTCATGGCGCCGCGCTAAAAACCACTGCCTTCGCGACCGGTGATCGGGGAAAATCGGTATTGTACGTCCATTATCGGCTCGAGAACATACTCGATCACAGCAAGCTTGGCCGGTTTTTCGTTGCAATACGGCCGTTCCAAGTGACACCGCCCTGGCAGAGTTTTCGCAACCTTGGAGGCATCAGCCAAATCAAGGCGCTGACCTTAAAAGACGGTGCGATTTGGATCAATCGTGACAAGGTCGTAATTCCTCTCGACCCACCTAGCCAGTTCGGAGCAACCACCTTCGATCAGGGGGACATCACCGGCTACCTGGAAAGGGGCGTGCTACCGAATAAAAAAGCATTGGTCGACGATTTCGGTCATGCATCGGCGGCGCTAGGTTACGAACTCACCCTTGCACCAGGCGCTGCTCAGGACATCTATATCGCGGTTCCATTTGGTTCACACGATGAGACTAAAACTGAGCCGCTATTGCCAAAAGGTGTTTCCGGAGCCGAGCAGTTCGAGATTGCCGTGCGACAGTGGCAGAGACGACTGA
>JBDLIZ010000088.1:0-13274 GCA_039714615.1 Pseudomonadota bacterium
GTTTAAGGCTGTTGGTAGCCCAGAAATAACCGGTGCCCACTACTACGAAAGTAGTCAGCACAAAGCCCATCAATACACCATGTGTCGATACCGATGCAAAATATACCTCCGCGGACTCGATGGAGGGGAACAGGCCGCTGCGTTCCGCCACCTGATAAACGCCCATCAGCGCCGCGGCGAGAAAGGCAATAAAAGCCACCCAGAGGTTGGCTATGCTCAACGAGGATGCCCTAGTATCACTCATTAGTATGATCTCTCCCTTTTATAGCTTAAATTCTGACTTTGGCACCACGACCAGACGTGACCACATATGTTCATGTCCCAAGCCGCAGAATTCATTACACAGCATGGGAACTTCCCCGGGGGTTGCGAACCGGGTCGTCACCTCAGAGACATAGCCCGGAACCACCATGGTGTTCATATTGGTATATGGGGTATGCACACCATGAAGCACATCGGCACTGGCAATGCGGAAGGTGATGGAGGTGTCGGATGGTACCTCCACCCGTTGCGGGTAAAAACCGTAGCGTGCGGCTACCATGGTTACGGTGTAGCTGCCATCCCCATTGTCTTTAATGCCTAGTTTATCCTCGCCAAACTCATCGCTCAGATGCAAGGTCGTGGAATTGATGGTCTCGACATTGCTCGGTGGATGAATGTTGGCCGAAACGGCGTAAAAAAACAGTATGATGACAATAGCAACGGTCAATAATATGGATACATAGACCCATTTTTTCTCTAGTGGATCGACGTGCATAAACCCTCCGCCTTAATTGACTGGCCCATGGGCCAGAAACATTCCGAAATACATCCATAACCACCCCCCAAGCAAGGCAGCCGCGAGCAACAACATGAGCGCCCACGTCCCTTTAGGTGGCATTTCGAGTATTTTCTTTTCCTCTTCAGGACTCAATTGATTCATCTGGTTTCCTCAGTCTAAAGAATTCAGAGTAAAAATATTTTACCGCTTTTATGTACGCGCACAATCCTATTCAACTCAGGACGCAATAATCCGTCGTTGAAATCCAATAATATAATTTGGTTCCCCTAAGTTACTCTCGACTACAAGGTACTTTGATTCAGTAATCCCCTCCACCAAAAATAAAGTAATGGATGGGGGTTATCTGAGTATTTTTGCTGTATTCTAGCCAGCATAGCGTGAATGCGTCAAATTGTCGCGCCTAGCCTTAGGTGTTCTGCCTTACTCTGCGACAAACTCTACCCACCCGAAAACCCATCCGTTTTTGGGGATAACCCGTCGAGTGGTTTTTTAGCTCATCGGGAATAACTCAACGCCGTCGCCAAATGGAAATCAGTATCCATATCCCGCCAATGCTGGTGCCGAAGAATCCCGCGGTTCCCAGAAAGGACAAATCGATCAGAGTTGGCCCCCCACTGACGGTCATGACAATAGCGGTGCCGATGATCAAGGCCGCCGTGATCAAGCCTACTGTGAGCCGGCTAGCGGCCCGGTCCAGGGCATTGGCAAAGTCTTCCAGGCGCGTGAGTTCAATATTCACCGTTAATGAACCACTGCGTGCCGCCTGAAGCAGTTTTCGCAGTTCCTTGGGCAGCGCCGCCAACAGATGTGCGGCCTCCATCAGATTGCGTTTACCGCGCTTGAGCATCTTGTCCGGCATATAACGGTTGATAAAAGCCCGGCGCACCACCGGTTCCGCCTCACCAAACAGGTTATAGCTCGGGTCGAGCTGTCTCGCCATTCCCTCGACGGTCACGAAGACCTTGAACATCATCGCCAAATCCGGCGGCAGACTCAGCTCATGGTCCCTGAGCAGGGCCATGAGATCAGCCAGCATGGTAGCCAAACTGGAGCGCTGCGGGGAAAGGTCGTGGTATTGTTGTATGAAAACCCCTACATCAGCGCTCAACCGCGCCTCATCTATCGTGTTATCACCAGCCCAGTCGATCAGAACGTCCACCACTCCAGTCTCATCCTTGTCTACAAGACCATGCAACAGCTCTATTACCTGTTCCCGGCGCACTTGGGACAGATAACCCACCATACCGAAATCGATAAGTGCAATACGGTTGTCGGAGAAAAAGAATAGATTGCCGGGATGGGGATCGGCATGGAAAAACCCATCCTCGATGATCATACCCAGCAACGCCCGTGAGGTCCCTGCGGCAAGCTTCTTACGATCCAGCCCAGCGGCCTCAACAGACTTTAGGTCCCGACCCGTAATACCGTCCATGTATTCCTGCACATTGAGTCGTTCGCAAGTCCAGTCCCAATAGACCTTGGGAATGATAACCGGCAGGGAATCGGCGTTGCTGCGATGTGCAAGGTTCTCGGCCACCCGCTCGGCGTTGCGGCACTCATTTTCCAGATCCAGCTCACGACGCAGAGACTGCGAAAACTGATATATCAAATCAACCGGATGTAATCGTCGCAACTCTCTCAGTCGATTCTGCGCGATTTCGGCCAGACGCTTTAGCAATCGTAGATCCGCCTCAACGATGGTACGTATCCCCGGGCGGCGAACCTTGATCACTACCGCTGTTCCATCCTCGAGCCTAGCTCGATAGACCTGAGCGATGGAGGCCGCGGCGATGGACTCAGCCTGCCAGTCCTTGAAAATCTCCTCTGGAGGCGCCCCCAGATCCTCTTCGATCTGGGGGCGCAGGGTTTCAAAATCCACCTCAGGCACTTCGTCCTGCAGTTTCTCGAACTCGGCAATCCATTCGGGCGGGAACAAATCCACCCGCGTGGATAGGATCTGTCCTAGCTTGACAAAGGTGGGACCCATATCCTCCAGGACGCATCGAAAACGAACTGCCGGCTCCATATGGGCATACTCATGAGCCCTCTCCCAACGCAGGGTATCACCGATTTTCTCCAACGCCGTTGCCATTCCCAGACGTCGCACAAGATCGCCGAACCCATAACGAATCAGAATCGTGGCAATCTTGTGCATGCGCTTAAGGTCCCGAGCGGTACCGAGGGCTTGCCTGATCATCTTGTTCTTAATCCTTGAGTAAGGGGCTAGGAGCCAGTAGGGACTACATTGTTAGATTTAATTCATCAAAATTACCAAGCCCTGCGAATAGAAGGGTGCGTTCCTTATTTATTATTTTTTTTCAGGCTATCAGCAATGCCCGCCAATATGGCACTGGCGATCCCCGCCATCTGGGCGGTGGTATCCCGTGCCCCTTCCGCAGCGGCCTTGAGCGCCTCTCGGGCAGCACTTGGCAGGTGGGCCTCCATGTCACCTACAGAGGCTTTTACATAACGGCCGATCTCGGTACCGCTGTTACGTGCATGAAAGGTCAGATCCTTGAAGATATCCGCACTCACGTCCCGCCCGCCGCTGGACACCTTGGCAAGGGCATCCACGAACAGAGACTCCATGTTCTTGAGATCGTCGAAGGCCCCTTTCAACTGCTGCCCTGAAAACTCGCCCAACCTCCCGGCCGCCTCTTCAATGGCCAGGCGCGAGGCATTGGCCGTTTTCAGCAGGGCCTGGTCCAGACCCTCGGTGGTCTGATCGAGAGCCTGTTTCGCTCTCTCGGCATGTTGGGCCGCCCCCTCGCTGGCCCCCTTGAGAACCGCATCAAGGACTTGCTTGATCCGCTCTGGATCCAGACGTCCTTCCTTGAGGGCATCAAGGGTGATGTCGTGAATTTCCTCGCGTATGTCCTCGGCCTGTTCCACTACCTGGCGGGCCTCGGCTTGGAGCTTCTGCGGGTCTAGTTCGGGTCGATCGGTTTCGTTCATGTGCTCTCCCCTCAATAGCTGCTTTTGATTTATACCCATTCATGGGCATATTCCTATCATGGAATCTTAACACACACATCCTGGAAGATAACCCGCCAAACAGCCTCGCAGATGCTCACGTAGGGACAGCCGAACTGAACAAATCGGATGCTTGTATAATCTAATTGTCATCTTGGGCCGGTTAACATTCACCAGGATTGGCGCATAGAAACCGCTGCTAGGAGCCTGTCGGACTTAGGCGATCGTAGCGAGGGAAAGACGGTTTGAGGCGGATTTTTCGATCGTTTGAGGCGAATAGCCTTAGCTATTTAACGAAAAGGATCGGGAAATCTGTCCAAATCCGGCTTTTCCGCAGTAGATCAGTCCTAAGTCCGACAGGCTCCTAGACCCCGGGATCTCCACCCGCTTTTTATGTGAATGCCCACGCTAACAAGGAAAGCCATGAAGGCACAAGCACTGCTCTCCTGGAAATTTCGACTGCCAATAGCGCTGGCCGTAGGCTTGTTATTGATGGTGACATTATGGATGACGGCCATGTGGACCGAGTACTCGGAGTTGGAAGGCCATCGCAACAGGGCAAAACAACGCCTCAGCCAGTTCATCATGCATTTGCAGGGTGAATTGGCCAAATATGAATTCCTTCCCCAGCTCCTGGCAACTGAAGACCGGCTGATCGCGCCACTGCTTTATCCCGAGGACCCTGCAAGGGTGGCTCAAACCAACAAATATCTTTATAAAATCAATAAGATCATTAAGGCCTTAGATACTTATCTCATGGACACCAAGGGGCTCACCGTGGCGGCCAGCAATTGGGATGCGGAACGGCCTTTCGTAGGGGAAAATTTTTCTTACCGCCCCTATTTTAAAGAGGCCATGAGAGGACGTTTAGGACGTTATTACGCCCTGGGTACGACCTCGAATAAACGGGGTTATTACTTCGCCTACCCGGTAAGGCGCGATGACCGGACCCTTGGTACCGTCGTGGTCAAAGTAAGTATGGCCTCCATCGAAGACACCTGGCGCGGTGGGTCACATGAATTCCTGGTGACGGACCCAGACGGCGTGATCTTCATCACCACCCGCCCCAACTGGAAGTTCAAGGCCCTGCATGAGCTTTCGACACAGGTACTACAGCGCATAAAGGACGGCCGGCGTTACGGTGAGGCCGAAGTATCGACCCTGCAGCTCAAGACCCTCGGACCCTCGGGTGAACATGGCCTCCTAGTCACCCTGCCCGAGGTTCATGAGCAGAATAAGCAAGAAAACCGTGAGACCGAATATCTCATGCAAGGCAAGGAAATGACTGAAGCCGGATGGACGGTCCATGTCCTGTCCAGTCTCGATCCCATTCAGGAACAGGTCCACAGGGCCATGGCGTTAAGCGGCTTCATGTTTGCCCTTTTCGCACTGATAATCCTTTTTTTGATTCAACGTCGTCACCGAATACATGAAAAGATACGCTTTGAGCAAACCGCCAGAAAGACCATCGAAGAGAGTGAGGCGCGCGTTCGAGCCATCATCCAAAACACCCATGCCGGACTGGTCACCACGGACCAGGATGGCGAGGTCGAATTCTTCAACCCAATGGCAGAACAGCTTTTCGGCTACAGTTTCCATGAGGTCGTCGGACATCACTTCACTCGCTTCATTCAGCAAGATGATCAGGATAGCTGTCGCCAGCGGTTGTCAAACCCTAGCGATGAAAACACCGACAGCGAACCGGCCATCGAGGTTTGCGGCAGGCGCAAGGATGGGTCCAGCTTTCCCATGGAGCTCAGTTTTGGCCAGATGCATGAAGTCACCGGCTATAGATTTATCGCCACCATCCACGATGTTACCGAACGCCAGCAAAACGAGCAGGCATTACGCCAGGCACGGGATGAACTGGAACTGCGCGTGCAGCTGCGCACGGCGGATCTAGTCCAAACCAATGAGCGCCTGGGACAGGAGATCGAGGGTCACAGGCGTACTGAAGAAACCCTGCACCAAACCCAAGACGAATTGATCCAGGCGGCCAAACTTGCCGGGCTGGGGCAGATGTCCACCGCCATAAGCCACGAACTGAATCAACCCCTGTCCGCTATCCGCTCCTATGCCGATAATGCCCGGACCCTGCTCGACCACCAGCGCATGGACGATGCGCATTGGAACCTTGCTCAGATATCTGAGCTCACTGGCCGCATGGCTCAGATCATCAAGCAACTCAAACTGTTCGCACGCAAGGCCCCGGAGCAGTCGGTTGCCGTGCCGCTGCACGCGGTTTTTGCGGATGCCCTTGGCCTTTTAGACTCACGCATCAAGCAGGATGAGATACAAGTCACCAAGGAAATGCCGCCAGAGGAACTCTTTGTTTTAGGTGATATGATCCGTCTCGAACAGGTCTTTATCAATCTTATCAGCAATGCCGTACAGGCCATGTCGAATGCCAAACAACGCCTGCTTGTTATCCATACCGACGTGAACGAAAATAGGGTGAGGGTCACGCTCCGGGACACCGGTCCCGGTATACCTCAAGCGCATTTATCTCAGATATTTGATCCGTTTTTCACCACCAAGGAGGCGGGGCAAGGACTCGGTCTAGGTCTGGCTATCTCATACCGCATCATTCATGGCATGGGTGGCACCATTAAAGCGGCAAACCATCCGCAAGGAGGCGCCGTGTTTTCAGTGGAGCTACCCCGCGCCACCTCAGGAGAAGGAGAAGGGACATGACCGCCAAGGGACCGGTGATCTTTATAGATGATGAACGACATATCAGGATCGCCGGGAAGCAAACGCTAGAACTTGGCGGTTATGAGGTCCAATGTTTTGATACCTGCGAGGCAGCATTGCCCCATATCGGCTTGGAGTGGCCCGGGGTCGTTGTTTGCGACATCAAAATGCCGCGCATGGACGGTCTGTCGTTCATGAAGCGCGCCCTTGGCATCGACCGCAGTCTGCCGATCATCCTGATCACCGGCCATGGTGATATCTCCATGGCCGTCAATGCCATTCGTGACGGGGCTTACGATTTTATCGAAAAACCCTTCCCTACCGAGCTGCTGAGCGATGTCGTTAAACGGGCCATGGAAAAGCGCTGCTTGACCCTGGAGAACCGTGGTCTGCAACGAGAACTCGAGGTCCAGAACGTGCCCGGACCCCCTATCATAGGTAAAACGCTGCCGATCCAACGCCTGCGCAGGATGGTTGCTCAGATGGCCGACGTGGATGCCGACGTACTGCTGTTAGGGGAGACCGGTACGGGCAAAGAACTGGTGGCTCGCTACCTGCACGAATGCAGCCAACGTCAAGGGAAAAACTTTGTAGCCGTCAACTGCGCTGCCCTGCCAGAGAGCATCATAGAAAGCGAACTCTTCGGTTACGAACCGGGGGCTTTTACGGGAGCCAGGCAACGGCGCATTGGAAAGTTCGAACATGCCAACGACGGGACCCTATTCCTCGATGAGATCGAGAGCATGCCCCTGGTCCTGCAGGTAAAACTGCTGCGTGTTCTTCAAGAACGCAGCGTGGAACGTCTGGGCTCCAATGAGCTTATCCCGCTTAACCTGCGGGTGGTCGCAGCGACTAAAATAGACCTCAAGCAAGCGATTGCTACCGGCGAATTCCGCGAAGACCTCTACTACCGCCTGAATGTAGTGACCATTGAGCTTCCTCCCCTGCGCGAGCACCAGGAGGACATCCCCCTGTTGTTCCAGCATTTCGTGATGCTAGCCTCCGGCCACTACCAGCGTGAGGTCCCGGCCCCGACCGGGGACTGTGTACGAACCTTGATGGCCCATGACTGGCCCGGAAACGTGCGTGAACTACGTAATATGGCGGAACGTTATGTGCTGCTAGGTAAGGATTGTGCCTTCGACCTCGAGGAACTGATCCACGGTGGCGCTTCGATCAGCGAAATGACGCTGCCCACGCAGGTGCAAAGTTTCGAAAGAAGCATCATCGAACATGAACTGATTCGCCAACACGGCAATATCACCAAGACTCTGGCGGCGCTCGGCGTGCCGCGCAAGACCCTCTACGACAAGATGCGAAAATATGGCTTGGATCGGCGTAGCTATACCCGTAGCAAGTAACGTTATCGGCATTTCTATTCGGCTAGCGCCCCATTACGAACAGCATCCTACGACCCATTGTGCGGATTCCCATCCCCGCCCTCCCTGAAAATGCGTGAAGTTCCACCCATTGACTGCATGGATAAACCTACGCAATACACAATATCATTACGGTTTTCCTTGCTCATCACACCACCATGTTGTTGGCCTCCGTTTTGCTACATAACATCTAATAAAAATCCAAAAGAGCCATTTCGAAAATCCGGATCAAGGATATACCACACGCTTTTCGAGTGAGCGATCCAGTGATAAAGCTGTAAAAATGTCTAACCGAGGAGGAGTAAGCTCATGATATCTTGTACATTTCTTGTTTTTTCAGCATCCCGTCTCCGACCCCAGATCCGGCCTTATTCAGCCATTGCCCCTGTGAATGACGCATAGCCCCTCGGAATGACCGTGCTTTGTGCACTGATTTCAGGGGAGATTAAGGGCCAAGGTTCGGGGGACAACCCAATGATATAAAACCTGATAGCAGAGCACTCATGCCCTGCGACCGAATCACTTGAGCAAATACTCAGTTTTTCACCTAGACTCAGATACATCAATGATCACTTGCTTACTGGGAAAAGGCATGATGTACATAACAAGATTTACACATTACTTTTTTCTTATCCTTATTATTATCCTTATTATTATTTTTTCTAATGGATTGGGGGCCACGGAAGCATCCGAACCGATAATCATCGGGGTAGTTCATTCAGAAGATTTCCCCTATGCCACGATGATGAAAAACTCATTTGAGATGTCTCTTGAGGCCAACAATAAAGAGGGAGATATCAAGGGTAGACCCTTGAAACTTGTCTTTGCCGATGACGGAGGAAAACGCAAGACGGGGGAAGACGCTATAAACAAACTGATTAAAAAAGAAGGCGCAACGATGCTAGTCGGTGGTTATGAAAGCCGCAATACGATCTATACCGCCCGCTTGGTAAACAAGTTAGACAAACCTTTCTTGATTACTACTGCGGCTGACGACAGGATTACGCAAAGAAAATGGAAAAATGTTTATAGACTCAACCCGCCATCCCAAGAGTATTCCAAAGGCGTAGAAGAATTATTACAGCAGAAATTAAAGCCGGCTTCCATGGCGATCATCTATGAAAACAGTCCCTTTGGAACCGGCAGTGCATTGAGGATGATGTGGTACTGTCGAGAAAACGACATCGAAATTCACAGGATTATTCCCTACCACAGGGAGCGAGCGAAACCGGCATATTTTGAAGCGCTGCTCAAACCCTTGAGCGAAGACCCTCCGGATGTGATCTATATGGTTTCTTATCTGAAGGACGCCGTCTTACTAGTAAAGACGATTCGGCAACTCAAGATCGATTCGTTGCTGATTGGCGGTGCCGGTGGTTTTACCCACCCCAAATTCATTACCATGGCCGGCGACACCGCTAAAGATCTGCTAACAGCAACGCTTTGGAGTCACAGTGCAGCTTATCCAGGCGCGCAGGATTACTACACCCAATATCTCAAAAAGTATTCCACGCCCCCAGACTACCATGGCGCAGAGGCCTATTCCGCGCTCTTTGTGATCGCCGACGCCTTGAGGCGGGCCAAGTCTCTCGAACCTGAAGACATCCGCAAGGCCTTGGACAAGGCCAATATCTCCACGCCTTTTGGCCCAGTAAGCTTTCGATCCTATGGTAAATTCGAACGTCAAAACAATCTTCCCACGATGGTTCTTCAGATCATGAATGACAAATTTGAAGTTGTCTGGCCGCAGGACATTGCCACTGCGGATTTAACCCTCCCGCCAGGGAAAGGATTCCCGCAAATGACCAAATAGACACGCACCAATGAACAGTGAAACACAAGATGTGTTCGTGTATCCGGTTAATCTTGAGTGGAAAGGAGGTGGTTTTAGCAAAAAGGTTTTATTGTTGCCATCGTTTGATCCGTTGCACATCTAATTTTGGCAACGGTTACCTGATCTGACCTAAGGAGTCACTATGAAAAGCAAACTTTATTCCCTTTTTTTAGGGACTATTACGATACTGGCCATGACGCTTGCATCGTCTACTCATGCATATGCAGCAAAAAGAATCATTTTTACGGGTGGACCGGCCGGTGGAACATTTCAAGTCGTTGCCAATGCAATGCAGGTTTATGGGCCCATAAAGAAGTCAAAAGACTTTAAGCTCAGGGCACAATCATCGGCAGGCTCCGTAGAAAACCTGCGCAAGGTAAATAAAGGCAGGGCTCAACTTGGCGTGGTTTACTCCGGACACGTATATCTTGGAAGAAATGGAAAATTGAAGAATGATAAAAAGAAATATGAAAACGTGTTGGCCGTTTCCTATCTTTACGGTGCACCGGCGCAGTTGGTGGTGCGCAGTGGCTCCGGAATAAACAGCACCAAGGATCTCATTGGCAAGAAGGTCGGTGTCGGTAATGCAGGTTCCGGCGCCTTCGCCAACTGCGAGCTGTTTTTCTCCCACCTCGGGATCTGGAACAAGATCGAACGCAACGCCATGGGCTATAACGATGCAGCCAGTGCCTTCGGTAATAATCAATTGGATGCATTCTGGTTATTTACCGCCTTCCCCAGCGGGGCCGCCATCATGGCAGCACAAACCAATGACATCGCGCTTATCAATCTGGACAAAGACGCGGAAGAAAGTGGGTTCTACAAGGCATACCCCTATATGTCTAAACTCGCTGTTCCGGCCGGCACCTATAAGGGCGTGGATGATGATACACCTTCCTTCCAGGATTCCGCGCTCTGGGTTGCCAATGCCAAGGTTCCTGAGGACGTCGTTTATAAGCTGCTGTCTATTATTTACACCGATGAAGGGCTGGCACACATGGTGAGTCAGAAAAAGACCTTCAAAGAGATGAGCATTGAAAACGGCACCAAAGGCATGGTCACTCCCATGCATCCCGGAGCGATAAAATTTTGGAAAGAAAAAGGTGTTTTAAATTAAACCAACCCAGGTTAGTAGGGTGGGATGAAAATATCCCATCCTTTTGATTCCATCAAAGCGCCATTGACATCCAGGGGATAAGAAATGTTCGATAAACTGAATAAAATAGAGAAAATACTGTTTGATGTATTTTCGGTCTTTCTTGTCCTTTTTTATTCCTACTCGGCTGTATTACAACCGGCGGCCACGCAGTATCACCGCGGGATATATGTGATCATCACCTATATCCTCGTATTCATGCTGTATCGATCAAAATCCAGTTGGATGCGAGCGATCGATTACCTGCTCATTGTCCTTTCCATCATTACCATCGGCTATTGGATGATGAATTTCGAGGCCATCAATTACCGCTCCGGGGCAGAAACCGAACTCGATACGGCGATCGCAGTCATAGGCGTGCTCATCGGAGTGGAGCTGGCCAGGCGGGTGGTCGGCACGGTCTTTGTCGTCATCGGCGCGGTAATGTTGCTCTACGGGGTCTATGGCGACCTCGCACCGGAGATCATCTCGCATGCGGGTGATACCTTTCCGGCGCTTTGCACCAGTATTTTTTATAAAAGCGACGGGGTATTCGGCATCATGGCCAATGTCCTGGCCACCTACGTCGTTTTGTTCGTGATCTTCGGGGCATTTTTAGAAAAATGCGGTGCCCAGAAGTTTTTCATCGATTTCCCGCTGGCCGCCGTTGGGCATAAAGTCGGTGGCCCGGGCAAGGTATCCGTTATTGCCAGCGGCCTGTTTGGTTCCATCTCTGGCAGTGCCATCGCCAACACCGTCTCTACCGGCGCCTTCACCATCCCGATGATGAAAAAGGCCGGTTTCAAACCGCACATCGCCGGAGGTATAGAGCCCGCCGCCTCCTTGGGAGGGATGTTTATGCCCCCCATCATGGGTGCGGGAGGATTCATAATGGCGGAACTGACCGGCATGCCCTATTCCACTATCATGCTGGTCGCCATCTTCCCGGCATTCATGTATTTTTTCAGCGTATACGTCATGGTGCACTACGAGGCGAAAAAAAATAATCTGGTCGGTGAAAAATCTGAGTCCCCTGCCATGGAGATCCTACGCAAGGAATGGTTCTACATCCTGCCGCTGGTCGTGATTACCATCTTCATGCTCTCCGGCTACTCGCCGGGCTATTCCGCGATCCTGGGCGTAGTGACCTGTATTGTTATCAGCTGGTTCAGAAAAGAGACGCGTATTGACCTCAGAGGATTCGTGGAGGCCTCGCGCGCGGGCGCCGAAAGCAGTCTTAAGATAGGCGCGACCATCGGCGTAATAGGTATTATCATCGGCGTACTCACCTATAGTGGTTTGGTGCTCACCTTTGCCGATATCGTCATTGAGCTAGCCGACGGCAGACTGTTTCTAACCATTCTACTGATCGCCCTTGCCTCATTGGTCCTCGGGATGGGTGTTCCGGTTACGGCGGCCTATCTGATCACCGCCGTGGTTGCCGTTCCGGCACTCACCCATCTTGGTGTCAATGAATTAGCAGCGCACATGATCGTGTACTGGCTGTCACAAGATTCCAATATCACACCACCGGTGTGCATAGCGGCATTTGCAGGGGCCACCATCGCCAAGGCCAATATGTGGAAGACCGCCTTTTCCGCCTTCAAGTTTGCCAAATTCCTGTACCTTGCACCTTTTCTATTTGGTTATGTACCGGGCTTTTCGCTCAATGGCAGCAACACGG
Organism: Pseudomonadota bacterium; assembly: GCA_039714615.1. GTDB lineage: Bacteria > Pseudomonadota > Gammaproteobacteria > JAAEPA01 > JAAEPA01 > JAAEPA01. The sequence continues at coordinate 12,481 of JBDLIZ010000088.1, forward strand.
ATATCATCGTCGCCTTTGTATTGATCTTTGTAGGCACATTTGCGTATTCCTGGCTATTAAGTGGTATATGGATTAAATCCATCAAAGGGCTGTTCAACAAGGCATAGGTAAAAAGATACCCTCTAACTTACAGGGCGTAAAAGACCATGGTTAAGAAAATAAAAGTCGCAACTGGGATCCCAAGAGTAGAGTATAAAAAAATACTCTATACCGCAGACCTTTCTGAAACCGGCCGTTGCGCCTTTCCTTATGCTGCGAGTATCGCCAACCGGTATAGCGCAAAACTCACCGTCTTCCATGTTGTGGAAACGCTGGAGTTCGAAAAACATCTGGTCGGATATATCGGTGAAGATCTATGGGACGAGATCAAGACAAGGAACCTGAAAGAGGCAAGAGAGATTCTATCCGGCCGAAAAAGAGATGACGCGACAATAAGGGATGCCGTTGATCAGTTTTGCCAGGACGCGATAGGAGAAGAAGAGGATCAACCCTATGTTAGCTATGACATCGTCGTGAAGACGGGAGAGCCCGTAGAAGAGATCCTGAAAGAGGCCCATGGAAAAAACTATGACCTCATTGTGATCGGGGAACATAGCCGCAGGAAGATAAAGAGGGCCATGAAACGTAAGGTAGGGAGTACGGCGTGGCGAATTCTACATCGTTGCAAGATACCTATCATGGTCGTGCGGGTCCCGGAGGAAGGGGAATGTTGACAGGTCCTAATGGCATTGGAGAGGTCACAAAAGAGCTTATAACGCCTAAGGAATGCTACCGACTCACATCCTTTCGAAAAA
>JBDLIZ010000089.1:0-13045 GCA_039714615.1 Pseudomonadota bacterium
CAATAAATATAGGAATGTGAGACGTGACCCCATTCTTCCCCTAAGGCTCATCTCGTGGCCGAGGAACTGGGCATCACCACCACAACGCTCTACGACTATGTGAATGGTGACGGCAGTCCAAAGAAAGTGGCGCAGGAAGTACTCAGTTCGTCAACTGAAGACGCTTTTAGCGCGACTTTCCGTTCCATTGGGCTTCAAACCTCGCTCATTGCGCGCGAGTATAACGGCGGGCGGAAGCGTGCCGGTGATGGCACCATCAGAAATTCACCGTGACGACAATGGAATCGGAATAGGTTCCGACTGCCGGGTTCTGTCCGGCTTGAATCAGACCGTAGACGTTGAGTATCTGCGACTGCCCCGTTCCGGTACCGGTCACCGACACGGTTCCACCCTCAATGCCATCCCCCCAGATCTGAGCATAGTTTGGCGCGGTGTAGAGGTTGTATGGCAGCTCTCCACTGGAATCTCCCTGCAGGCGGCGCGTGTTGTAGGTTCCGCTCCCGGCTGAGAGCTGGACCTCAAATGCAACACCCGCCGCACAATCGACGGCAATGCTGCCAGTCGACGTACTGTCCTCGGCTGGCCGATACAGGCCAAAACCGATCGTGGATGCAGTGACCGTGCAGGCGGCGGTGGGGGCGGCGGCCAGAGCGGCTGCCGCGATCATAGATAGTCGCAAGATACTTACTGTCAACGACATATCACACGCCCCAGATATGCTAAAGGTTCTGGATCTTCCGGAATGTCGAGGGTAAATTGGCATGGTCGTTTGCCCCCGTCAATCGTTAAAATGGTCTGGCCAATGTCGAGATCGTGCAAATACAAAAAACCATCCAGCGCCACGGGAGTATCGGCGACCACGGTGCCAACCCTTACCGTGGAGCCCGCGGGTATGGGGGCGCCGTCAATGTCCACCAAGGTAAGCGTCACACTGTGTGACCGCTTGACCGGAAAGTGCACGACCACACCGGCGCGCGCATAAGGGACGGCGAGTTTCTCTGATTCTCCGACAGTAGCATCCAGCGGAGCGTCCAGGGGGTCGATGCGCAGCTGGTTTCTGTAATAGGGCTGCAGTTGCGGAACGAGAATTCGTCCGTCGTCGCCGGTTTTTCCGACTTTATGATTGTTGCGATAAACGGTAATGCCGCCGACGTCACCGGTATCGACCACGGCCAGGCCGCGCCTGACCGGGCGCGTCAGGAAAATGTCGCCGTCCATGAGCACGACGCCGCCACCAAGGCCCGCCCGATAGCTGTTCGCATCGCCGGTGCGATTGGCGTCAAAGGTAATGCGGCCGGACTCGCCATGCAGTGCCAACGAGCCGTCATAGCGCGCGAGATCGTCGTTGCGTTCGGTGCGCAGGCGGTAAGCGTAGCCGGTATCGGCCTGCCCCAGCCCCCTCTGGTATTGTGCAAATCCGGAGCTGCTATTGTCTTTCCGAGTTCCCCCGAGTTGGGCTGAACGTGACGGCCCCAGCGGAAACACCATGGTCAGACCCACGGTTGTGGCAGGGTCGGGCTCGTAGACCCGCGTGCCCTGCAGGATCAGCGTCGCGGGCCCTAACCGCGCAGTATAGAACGTCGACGCAACCGATTGGTTGTCCTCGCCGCGCAATTCCCGGTTCGCCCAACTCACGCCAAGATTGCCATAGGATCCCATGCTGAGATTGAAGCGGGCACGGTCGACATGTGCCGGCGGCAGAACGTCCCCGGCAAGCCCGATCTGGCGGAAACTCCTGGTTGTCCATTCGCTGGCAATACCGAAACCGTAGCGTCGCGCCCGGTAAACGTAGGATGCACCAGCGCGCCAACCAGTGTCGTCGGTGTTAGTGCTGCACAGCGCAATCAGCCCCAACGCACCAATACGGGGTAGCGCAAACGCCCCCTCGATGCCGCCCGCCTGGAACGCCGACGCAACCTCCAGATGCCCCCCAAGCGTGATCCGGTCCGTCAGGCCCCGGCGATAGCTGGCGCTGGCGAACCCTGGCCCATAATCAGTGCTCACCTTACCATAGTTTTGGCGCAGCACACCGGATTCGACAGAGAAATCAGCAACGCCGCCAGCCAGGTTCTGTGGACCCAGAGAATAAGGTTGGACGATGACCTGCTGACGCCCCAGAAGGTCGGTAATCACCATCTGAATTTCACCCTGGCCGGTAACGCCGGAAATCTGCTCGATTTCAAACGGGCCGGCAGGCACCTCCGATGTTTGCTCCAGGGCGCCGTCGATGAAGATTTCCACGACCGCTTGGCGCTCTGCAATACCCGCGATGTTTGTGGTCGGCACGGAAACGAAACCGGGATCGACGGAAAAATTTGTCGCCCACTGAACGCCGCCGAAACGGACCGGGATAGCAAGCGCCGACGCCGCGGTAAAGCCGTCGCCAACGGTCACAGTTTCACGCCTGTCGACAAGGTCCTTCGACCAGGAGCTTGCGAGGCGGGTCGTGCTAGGCGCGTCGTGCAGCTTCTCGAACAACGCGCTGTTCACCAGCACGCCCCATTTCGGCGGCGCAAACATGACCACCTCCGCGACGCCGCTGGCAACGGGATCGTGTTGCTCGACATCACTATAGAGGAGATCGTAGTTGAGGTAGGCCCCGATTCCGCGCTGCGGCGCAGGATAGACCGGACGCCTTCTGATCCGGGTGGCCTCGAAGGCGGCGGGAGGAAGCTCGATCGACAGGGACAGGGCCGTCGGATCGATCTCATAGGAGGCACCTGGGTAAGCGGCCAGTGGCACATAATACTCGCCCGCGTGCATAATCCGGGAGTCGGGCGGCAGCCGGACCCGCCAGGCAAGTAAATCCTCGGCGCGCAGAGCAAGCGCACCATCATCGGTCTGCAGCAGCAACGCACTGTGGGCGACTTCCTCGCCATTCAGGGACACTTTGAAGAAGATTTCCACATAAAGCGGCTGCGCAGCCACCGAAATGCAAGGCAGCAACACGAGAAGGGCAGGAGCGAAGACGCCGGTGCGCTGCAGCCTACCTGGACGGCATCTCAAAGCCATGCTCCAGCGTTTCCTTCCTGTTGCGTGCGCGCAGCAGCAAGGGCGCGCCGGGCACGATGCCGCCCAATGAGAATGTCCATGCCCTCGTTACGCCGGGAAGCACGTATTTGAACCCCTTGCTGACGGCGAGCGGCATTTCCGGATCGGAAGGTAAAGCCACTGTTACCTCGCTCACCTTCAAATGCGCATTTCCCGCATTTCTGAGGGCGACCCGGATCTTGCCCCCGGCCATGGGGCTAACCGACCATCGTGCCTCCGCCTTCACGTCCGGTGGCGTATAAAAGACGGGCAGGCTGAGCCGCAACGCGACGGCGATCGTGCCTACCTCACCCGTACCGCCAAGAACTTCCGAGAGGATCAAACGATAATAGAGTTCGTCCTTGCTCTCCGGTTCTCTGCGGAGACCTATGCGCACCACCTGTCTCGCGCGAGGCTGCAGTGTGAAGACCGGCGGTGCGGTAATGGCTTCGTTGGTTTCGACCAACTGATCGCCGGTCGCGGTCTGCGTCCAACGAAAGATCCGCGCCTCGATAACGGTCGGCGTTTCCGCATTATTGCTGAGCGTTACGGAGTCGCGGATCCTGGCCGGCGACAGTTTCACCATAACCGGATAGATGTCCAGTTCCGCCGCCCGTCCGGCAAGCCCCCCCGATAGCATCGCCAACGCCGAAATAAGTACAGCCATTCGACGTAATCTGGACAAAACCGCCATAGCTGCTACCCAGAGTCCAACGAATACCTTACGCCCGGGCCTGCCAATTGCGCACAACGCAGATGCGTCACCAAGTCACGGTCCAAGTCACCGAGTCTGTGTACTCACCGGTGCCGGGAACCAAACCCCCCTCGGTCTGATCGATCCTTCCATAAATCGTCTTAGGAAATGCAAGGGTATTGGTAGCTAGACTGTCCGTCACAAAAAACTCGGTGGCGAAGCCCGCGTCTTCTGACAATCTATATGTCAGGAACTCGCCGCTGTGCGCCATTCTGCGACGCCCACCCTCCCCTGTCTCCGGGTTGATTCCGCCATCGTCCGAGAGGTTTAGATCCGTGGGATCGGCGCAGGATACGTCTACGGTGAATTGTGAATCCACTTGGGTGACACCAGTGTAGGTTCCGAAGGCGAGATCCGTCGCCGTAACCGTGCAATTATTCGCTACGTTTGCCGAAACGGTCATCGTAGTGCTTGCGGTGCCAGCGGCCGCCGGTCCCGCGCCAAGCGCCAGCATCATCGCCGCAACAAAAGCGGCTGCCGAGCGGGTTAGAAGTTGTAATGATTCGATCATGGCTACCCCCTTTTTGATTTATACGCAATTTTAAATAATAATCGCAACGAGCTAGTCGTAACGGTGATCATCACGAGATCCTTGCATAATTAGTTTAATGCAGTGGAACTAACAGATTGGTCACAGATCAGAAAATCCACGGCCATTGATTTGGTTTTGTTTGCAAGTGGTTGTTTGAATGTTGATTTTTTTTGTGAGTAATCAGAACATGCAAGGCGGATGATTCATGAATTGTTCGGGTTAATCCTTTCGTGCTGCTTACGTGGCAACCAACATCCATCAGACCATCGACTATCCGCATTTCCAGCTAATCCGTGATAGTGGGTAACTCCATACCTCCCACCAACCCTCTCTGAGAGACGCCGTCCTACCCTCCTGCTACACGGCTTCACCCACCCAGGCGTGTCATACCCTGCAAGCGAAGATGTGCTATTTCATAAATATTTTGTGGAATAGCACATCTCTATAGCTAAGTATCTTACAAACCCTTATGCTTTGGGGCGTCAAAAAAGATACCAGACCTTGAACTCCGCTCATATTGAGCAGGCAGTGGTAGCCTCGGGGGTTATATAAAAAAATGGACAAGGCGAAGCCAGCTTCGAGAACTGGTCAATACGCAAGACCTCTAGCCAAGATCAGCCGCCCGCGCCCTGGCAAGATATTTTCAAGATTGAGGTTGTTTGAACTGCTGGATCGCCTGCGGGAATCGCCTGTTGTTTGGGTGACGGGCCCGCCGGGGGCAGGCAAGACCACCTTGATTAGCGACTACCTCGCGGCTCGTGCACCGACCAGCATTTGGTATCAGATCGATGCGGCTGATCAAGATCCGGCCACCTTTTTTTATTATCTTGGGCTCGCCGTTAAGCGAGCCAGCCGACGCAGGCGTCCCCGGTTGCCCTTGCTGACGCCCGAGTACCTGCTGAATATTCCAGGCTTTGCCCGGCTTTATTTCCGGAATCTGTTCATCCGGCTCAAAAACCCTGCAGTGCTTGTTTTCGACAACTATCAGGAAATCTCCCCGGATTCGTCCTTCCAGGCGCTGATGGCCACTGCCCTGGGGGAGGTACCACCCGGTGCCAATGTGATTATCCTTAGTCGTAATGAGCCCCCTGCACCCCTGGCCTGTCTCCAGGTCAATGGTGCACTTAGCGTGATGGGTTGGGATGCATTACGATTGGATATTGAAGAGACCCAGGGCGTTATCGATCTCTACAGTGACGAGATCGATGCTCAGGGCAATCCTCACCAATGGTTGCGTCGGGTACAGGGATGGGTGGCGGGCTTGGTGTTGTTTATCCATTGTCTCGAGAGCGAGGATACGGAACCCGAGGCGCTGGCGGCCTTTACTCCGGAGGTGTTGTCAGATTACTTTCGGGGCGAAGTCATCAAGCGGCTTGATCCTGAACTGCAGGACTTTCTTTACCGCAGCGCTTTGTTACCGAAGATGACCGGCTCCATGGCGCAGGCCTTAACGGGCAACAAACAGGCCGGGAGGATCTTAAGCGACCTGGTAAAACGTAACTATTTCACCACCCGCCATATCCAGGGAAACATCGTATATCAGTACCACCCCTTGTTTCGGGATGTGTTGCTGGATCTGGCGCAGGAACAATTGGGTGAGCAGGCCTGCCGGGTTCTCAAGCGTAGGGCAGCCGAACTCTTAGCGGCATCCGGCCGCTTGGAAGGCAGTCTCGACTATTTGCTGGCGCTTGAGGAGTGGGCGCCCGCAGCGCGCGTACTCACCAAATTGGCACCGACCCTATTAATCCAGGGGCGCCATCAAAGGCTGCTCGAATGGCTGGCCAGGATACCTCAGGACTGGTTTGTCTCGATACCCTGGTTGAATTATTGGCGTGGTATGGCCTTGTTGAGTCTGGATCTCACTGCTTCTCGTCGGGCCCTGGAACCGGCCTATGATCAGTTCAAAGCCGGCGGTGATGTGCAGGGTTTATATCTCTGCTGGTCAGGTATTGTCGACGGTTATTGTATCGAGGGCTATTTTTTACCCCTAGGCCAGTGGCTAGAAGAGTTTGAGCGCATTCGCGAGCTTCATCCACCACCGAATTCACCGCGGTTGCAGGCCGGTCTGTCGATCAGCGTTTTTGGTGCGATGACCTTCAATCGACCGGATCATCCCGAGTTTCCGCTGTGGGAGGCGCGCCTGTTGCAGCTATTACAGGGCGAGTTGCCTGTCGAACAACATCTGATGGCCGCCCATTATTTGATGATGCATCATGCCTGGTATGGTGGCAGCCGGGAGATAGCAAATAAGGTCCTGGACAGTGTGCTGCCTTTACAGAAGGCCAGAGATTCATCCCCACTTACGCAAATATTGACTCAAGTCATCCAGGCTTCCTATGACTATTGGTATAGTCCTGATCCCGAACAGTTTGATAATTCAATAAAGATTGCTCTGAGACGGGCCGAGGCGTCAGGGGTTCGTGTCATGGACGGTCGTTTACACGCGGCCAGTCTTTGGGTAACTCTGACCCAGGACCGAAGATCCGCAGCGCAAGGTTTACTGCAAAAGATGCGTACCATGCTCGACTGGAGCAGTAAACATGATGTTTGGATCTATCACATTTTTTTCGCCTGGGAACGCTGGCTGGGCGGCCATTTTCAACAGGCCCTTGATTATGCCCGTGTTGCACGAGAAGAAGGTGCGGCAATGGGTGGCCCTCCGGGTGAGGTGTTCCCCTCCTTTGCCCTGGCACAGATCCACGCGAGTCAAGGTGACTATCTAAGCGCGTTCAATCAGCTAGCAATGACTCGCCGTAAATTCCAGAGCATGAGATCTCATAATTATGTCATGATGTGTTGGCTGGCGGCGGGTCTTTATGCCCTGAAGCGCGGTCAACCGGCACGTTGTGATGCCTTTTTGCGCCGCGCCTTTAACATCGGCCGGCGCAAGGGCTACCTTCGCTTCCCGTTCTTTAAACGGTCTGACCTAACCCTTCTCTGCGCACGAGCCCTGGAGCAGGAGATCGAGGTCGAGTATGCACGCGCATTGATTCGAGCCGGTAGACTGGATCCCGTTGACTCGATGTTGACCAACCCGCACTGGCCTTGGCCGTTGAAGATCCGATGCTTTGGCGAGTTCGAAGTCATCAAGAACGGGCAACCCTTGCGTTTCTCTCGCAAGGCCCCAAAGAAGCCGCTGGAACTGCTGAGCGCCTTGATCGCCTTAGGGGGCAAAAACATCCCTGAGACCAGGCTGCTCGACGCCCTATGGTTCGACGAAGAGGCCGATGCGGCCCATAGTGCGTTTACGACCAATCTGTATCGGCTGCGTAAATTGGTGGGTGAGGGGGTGATTAAACTTAGAGGGGGTCTGGTGACCCTGGCGTCTCATCGGTGCTGGGTCGACGTTTGGGCCTTTGATCACTTATTAAAACAGGCCAATGATGAGCGCCACCAGTCTCGCCTTAAACAATGGCTTAGCCTTACCGAAAAGGCCTTACTGCTGTATCGGGGTCAATTTATCAGCGGTATGACGGACGCCGCTTGGAGCTTGCCTGCACGGGAGCGTCAACGTCACCGTTTTGTAACCGCGACAGTGCAACTTGGACACTACCTGCAGCAACTACATCGCTGGGAGGCCGCCATCGAGGTCTATCATCGAGGCCTGCAAGTCGACAACCTGGTCGAAGAGTTCTATCAGGGCTTGATGCAGAGTTACCATCATCTAGGTCGGCCTGCCGAAGTTATAGAGGTCTATCGGCGCTGTAAGCGCATGCTGTCGATCGTGCTAGGCACCAGGCCTTCCCGCAATACCACTGTTCTGTATGACTCACTGAGTAGCGGTTAACCTGGATTGCTCACTAGGAGCCTGTCCGAGAATAGAGAACCTACTGCGAAAAAGCCCTTTTGGCCCATTTTCTCGATCATTTTCGTTAAATAGGGCCTACTATTCGCCTCAAATGATCACATAAATGGACTCAAAATGGCTTCCCCTCGCTACGGCTTCTATTCTCGGACAGGCTCCTAGATTTAAACAGGAGGTAGTCGAAATGCATGGACTTCGGTCGGTTTGCACCCTAGTCTCGTGTCTTCTGGGAGTCTTCCAGCCGGCTTTGGCCACCAATGGAATGAACCTTATCGGTTTCGGAAGCGAATCGCTCGCCATGGGTGGGGCCGATCTTGCCGTTTCCCAGGACGCCATGGCCACCAACAACAATCCCGCGGGGTTGATGCAGATCCGGGGAAAACGTATGGACCTGTTTGGTGCGGCGGTCTTCGCACTTGATGTTCGACACCGGGATTCGTTTGGCAATGACCAAGAGGTTGAGAATAGTCCTATCTTCTTCGGCGACCTTGCCTATGCTCACCGTCTCCAATCATGGCCCGTTGTTTTGGCCATCGGCCTGTTTGCCCAGGGTGGAAGCGGTTATGATTATGGTAAGTTGAATACGGCATTTGGGACTCAGGATGAGCTGTTGGGGTTGTTCCGCATAGTCAAGCTCACACCCGGCGTTGCTTATGCCGTCAATGATCGTCTCTCGGTCGGCGCGGTCATTGACATCGTGTACTCCGACATAGAGCAGAGGATCTTTCCCGATACCTCCTCTCTGAATCCTGCTGATCCTGCGAAATCATTCTTTGGGACCCGAATAGATGACGTAAACGGCATTAATGCCGGCTTCAAACTCGGCCTCCAGTATCAATTGAACGATCGCATCAAACTTGGTGCAACGTATACGAGCGAGACTGAACTAAAAATGGATGGTGGCCCGCTGGTGGCGAATTTTACCGCACTCGGCTTAGGCCGTGTCAGGTACGACGATGTTGAGGTTAAGGGGCTCAATCAACCTCGTCAACTCGGTGCGGGAATAGCGGTGGAGGCAACCGATCGGTTGCTGCTGGCCGCGGACCTCAGCTGGGTGGACTGGTCCCACGCGGTAAAGACTTCTACCGTGGTTGCTCGCAATCCTGACAGTTCTGCCGCACCTTCGGTATTATCCCAAACCGCCGTGCACGACTGGGATGACCAGCTCGTGCTGGCTCTAGGCACACGTTATCAGGCAAGCCCTAAGTTTACGCTGTTTGCAGGTTACAACTACGGAAGCAATCCGATACCCGATGAGCATTTAAGTCCTTTACTCGCAGCCACAGGCGAACACCATATTACTGTTGGCGCCGGTTATCAATGGAATAAACAATGGCGCATCTATAGCGGTCTTGAATATCTGGTAAAGAAAGAGGTGACCTACAATAACCCGGACCTGCTCTTCGGTCCGGAGGCCGAATCAATAAATGAGGCTCTGGCGCTACATATCACCCTAAGTAGTTTGTGGTAGCGGTGGGTAGTGCCGGCCATTTTTTGATGTATCCTGTGTTAATAAAGATAAAAAATGACCCTATCACGTTTCTTGGCATGGACCTTATTCTTACTGATCGTCACCTCCTGTTCCGATCCCTCTGAGGATCAGTCCCCGACGGAAACCCCGGTCCAAGGTTTTATCCCGGATGCAGCAGCCATCACCGCCAATAACCGGGCGGTAGGATTGATGGGGCGGTTCGATTACGATGCCGCCGGCAAGCTGTTTGCCGAACTGGCCAAGGCGCATCCAGACTGGCTCGACGTCAAGGTCAATCTGGCTATTGCCTTATTGAACCGGCAAAATGAGGGTGATGAAGACGCGGCGCTGGCCATTGCCGATGAGGTGTTGAAGGTAGATCCCACCCATCTTCGGGCCCATTATGTCGCCGGTCTGCTGCGGCTTTATCTCGCAACGCCGGACCAGGCCCTGGTTCATTTCAGGCAAGTGACCGAGGCCGATCCCGACGATTCCTATGCGGCATATTATCTGGCCCAGTGTCTGTCGCAGCGATCCGAGCATGAGCAGGCCTTGAAGTGGTACCGTCAGTCCCTGGGGCTCAATCCCTATCTGCGCAGCGCCTATTACGGGGCCTTTCAATCCCTGCAGCGCCTCAAACGCACCCAGGAGGCGCGCGGGCTCATCAAGGATTACCAGCGCCTAGCCAATAATCCCAGGGCTCATCTGGCAGAGTTCAAATATACCCGAATGGGACCCAAGGCCGAGGCCCTGGTGGTTGACGCTCCGGAACTTGAACCCATTACTATGGCGTCGGGCGAGGTATTTTCACCCGTAGCACCTTTAAGGATAGAGTCGGAGCAACCCCTGTCGCTGCGACCACGAAGTGCCGAGGGGCCGGTGAGTCTCACCGTGGTTGATCTTCAGGGTGATGGCAGACTGGACCTGTTTGTGAGCGGTATACTGAATGGCGAAGATAGGCATAATCTGCTGCTCCTGGCCGGAGAGGGCAATAGCTTCGTCCCCGATCTGAACCATCCATTGTCCCGGATCGAAGGTGTCAATGCCGCCCTTTGGGGTGACTTCGACAACGATGGCTTGGTCGATGCCTATCTTGCCCGCCAGGGGCCCAATCAGTTATGGCGTCAGTCGGCTCATGGGCAGTGGGAGGATGTGACCCGATCTACGCAAACCAGCGGTGGCGATCTTGATACCGTAGACGCCATCTTTATCGATGCGGATCACGATGGAGACCTGGATCTGTTTCTAGTCAATGCGGATGGTCCCAACGAACTGTTGAATAATAATCTGGACGGCAGCTTCCGTCCGCTGGCGGCAGAGCGGGGTATCGGTGGGGAGGGCAAGGCCTCGCGTTCGGTCGTGCCGGTGGATCTCGACAGTGACCGGGATGTGGATCTGGTGGTGATAAACGACCCGACCGCGCATGAGGTCTATCTCAACGACCGGCTCTGGGCCTATCATGCCGCGCCGGGTTTCGACCGGTTTCGTTCTACCCCGGCGCTGGCGGCCATCGCGGCTGATGTCGATGCCGATGGAAACCCCGAACTCTATACCCTGACCCCGGAGGGGACATTGTATCGCTGGCAGGCGGATGGGGACGGAGAATACCAGTCGCGGGAACTTTTCCAGACCGACTCAGCACCGCGGGGTTGGGCGCAGTTGTCGGCTGTCGATGTTGATGGTGATGGCATCCCGGATCTAATGATTACCACCGCCGGCGGCTGGCGGGTGATAAGTGGTGAAGCCTCTCTTTTCCAGGCGAATTCAACCGACGGGATGAAGCTGCTCGGTGCTGTTCCGCTAGGGCTGGATCCTGCCTCGGGTCCTGCGGTATTGGCCCTGGATCAACACGGCCGCTTGTCAGTCTGGTCACCCGGCCCTGGTCGCCATTCCTTTCTGGCCCTCGGCCTGACCGGCAAGGAGGACAAGGCCCAGTCCATGCGCTCTAATGCCTCTGGGATCGGCGCACGGGTCGCGGTACGCCGGGATTCACACTGGTCGATCATGCCCGGCTATCGACGGCATTCGGGCCCGGGTCAGAGTCTGCAGCCTCTGATCATCGGGCTGGGTGGGGCGCAACAGGCCGATTTTGTCGCCATAGACTGGTCGGACGGGGTGTTCCAGAGCGAGCTGGATCTGGGGGCAGGGAGGGTTCATACCATCGTGGAGACCCAGCGGCAGCTTTCCAGTTGTCCCGTGTTGTTCGCCTGGGACGGTGAAAAATACACCTTCGTGAGTGATCTGCTGGGGGTTGGTGGTATCGGTTATGCCATCGGACCCGGGGAGTACGCCACCCCCAGGCCTTGGGAGAACTTTCTTTTCGAGCCGGGGTTGCTGCAACCTAAGCAGGGTCGCTATGTCCTGAAGATTACCGAACCCATGGAAGAGGTGGCCTATCTGGATGCCGTGCGTCTGGTGAGCTACGATCTGCCGCCCGGTTGGCGGATGGTGCTGGATGAACGCATGGGGATCCTGGGGCCTCAACCCACGGGTGAAGCGCGTTATTACCGCAATGAGATGCTTCCCGTGCATACCGTGAACGAACGTGCGGAAAAGGTAACGGGCTCGGTATTGCTCACCGATGGCGTTGCTGCACCCGTTGGGAGACTCGATCGGCGTTTCATCGGCCGCCTTGAGGGTGAGCATATTCTTACCCTAACGTTTTCCAAACCCCTGGATACCGAATCCGGTTCGCCCCTACTGGTCGCTGATGGCTGGGTAGAATACCCCTATTCACAGACCATGTTTGCCGCTTGGCAGGCCGGCGCCGGTTTCGAGGCCCCTAGCTTAGAGGCCCAGGACCGTGAGGGGCGCTGGCATCGTGTCCTGGAACAGTTCGGTTACCCGGCCGGCATGCCGAGGCGCATGTCCGTACCCCTGCGCAATCTGCCACCGGGCACTACACGATTGCGTCTGCGCAGCAACATGGAGATCTATTGGGACCGGATAGCGATCGCCTTTGTCGAAAAACAACCAGAACACCGACGTCAGGCACTGTCCCTGGTAAAGGCGAACCAGGCCAAGACGGGCTTTGCCCTGCGCAGCACTGCCGCCCAGCACAGACCTGACTATGACTATGCGCAGCGCAGCCCATTCTGGGACACCCGCTACATGGCGGGGTATTACAGCCGCCTGGGGTCCGTGGAGGAGTTGGTCAACAGGGTGGATGACGCGCTGGCCATCATTGGCCCCGGAGAGGAGGTTCATCTGGAGTTTGCCGCACCCGAGGAGTCTCCGCCGGAGGGGTGGACACGGTATTTCGTGCTCGAGAATATTGGCTGGGCCAAAGATATGGATCTGTTTACCAAGGACGGCGAGACCGTAGGACCATTGCCCGATACCGGTCTGCCCCCTGCTCGCAGAGACCAGCTCCATGCCCGCTATCATACCCGCTATCAGGCAGGGTGGTAATTGGCCAACTTCTTTCGTCCACATGCCTAATGTGCGATCATT
>JBDLIZ010000090.1:0-12976 GCA_039714615.1 Pseudomonadota bacterium
CTTTTCAAATGGGGAAAGTAGGCAGCAGCACCATGCCGCACAAGAGAAATCCTGAAATGTGCGAGCAAGCTGTCGTCCTGGCAAGGCTGATCAAGGCCATGTCGGCGATGTATCTGGTTGGCGAGGTGTCGGCAGCAGGGCAAGGATTGTTCCATTCAATCCTATTGCATTTCCTCCATCCATGGAGGTCAGATGCTGCCGCCAAGCCTCCATGGAGGGATTTACGGCGTCCTCACCAACCAGATACATCGCCAACCTGGGAACATCCGGCGTTAAATTATGGCTGAGTTAATAGATTGTGATGGCTAGACAACGCCGGACTGCTCGGGTTTTCTTCACGAGACCGGGTGATGCGTACTGCTACCCATGGCCGCTGTGCGAGGACCCGTAACAAGGAGTGTAGAATAAAATTCACATGACCCTGATGGTGATTCTCTTGGAAATCACGGGAGGTTTGTGTGGGATATGATTCATATCGCCCAGCAACAACTGGAGGCTATGCTCCCCGGGGGGCAGGTCGATCGTGGCTTCCGTCTGTCCCCCACCGAAGTGCCTGTGATTTTCATCGGAGGGAACCGGCCTGTCCATGGCCGGCAGTTTTTCTACATCGATCAGCAGATGATGGTGTCCGGTCTTTGCCTTATTGACGCCGGCGGGGGCCACACCCATGCCTTTCAACCCGAATTGCACGGTAACGGGACTGGTCACCGTCTCACCATCCGACGGTGAGATAATATAGAGCAGGCTATCGGCTGCAACCTGACTCTCCGCATGGACAGGCAGGTAAAAAAGTACCAATATCAGCATTGAAATAATCTGTCTGGTTGGCATGACATTCTCCATTTAGGTTGTTTGGGTAACAGCTTGCGGCTGTCTAGATAGAGGATGATTCTCAGATCATCTTGTAGAGTGATTTGACAGCTTTACCTGGTTTATGATCAGCCGCAAGAAGCCACTGTTCTTGAGGGAATATTTCTTACCCCTCGTGATGTACCCAGAGAGTGACGTCTCCCAGTAACAACAGGATAAGCAGCACCTGATTCAGTCGGTTATCCTATGTATTGTTTAGTAAAAGGCCAACTCGATGGTTGAGCAACCCAAGCATCAGCAATTGGACGCACCTGGCGCAGGTCTGCCAGCCGCTGAACTTTACCTAATCAAGCCTCTCTTTAGTACATACTGTTTGCTGAGATCAAGGATAGGCGTATTAAATCACTTTACCCGTGATGCCAACCTGTTGATTAGATTAGCGTCATCGATCGACATCGAAAATGCCAAGAATCGGGTTCTCATCAAACGTGTACCAGGAATCGAAGACAGCAGTCGCTATTGGTCCGTATTCATGGTCCTGGAACACCTCTCGATTGTAAACAACGGCATAATGCGCATT
The DNA here is from genome assembly GCA_039714615.1 of Pseudomonadota bacterium. Taxonomy (GTDB): domain Bacteria; phylum Pseudomonadota; class Gammaproteobacteria; order JAAEPA01; family JAAEPA01; genus JAAEPA01. Next base: position 1,391 of record JBDLIZ010000090.1, read on the forward strand.
ATAAAGGCACTGACTGAAGAGCAAATATTTACCGAACAGGTGCGGATTGAGGATGTCAAACCCCATCAGTCCGCTGATACCGAGCAATTGACCGCGTTCACTCATTCAGTCACATCCTATGTTGCTCTGATAAGCGGTATAGCTGGCCTCCGATCCAAAACACGCCATCCCCATCCATGGTTCGGGCCACTCAATGCCCATGGATGGCATTGCCTGGCCGCGGTACATCAGACAGTTCATAGACATCAACTTAGTCGTATTCTGGCCGCAATCATCAACAGGGCTGATACCTAAGGGCAGCTCTACTAAAGGCCAGAAGAGATGCGGACAAAATACTTACAAAGAATCATCGATTTCATACCGAGATTGCGTCCCTGGCAGATATCCGCTGTTGCCATCGTATTGACCGTCTTTATTGTCTCCTGGATGAGCCTTTTTTTTCATGGAAGGGTGACACTGGATTATATTATCACGGGAATCATTGCCGCCTTGCTGGTTTCCTATTCCACATTCAAGATCGTTCACCTTTACCAAGAGGAACTCCGATCCCTGCATAAACATAACCAGTTGCTGCTGGACTCTGCCGGTGAGGGCATATTCGGCCTCAACAGTAATGGTTGCTGCACATTCATCAACAAGGCGGCACTGGAGATGTTGGGATACCTGGAGGAGGAACTGATTGGCAGAAACATACACCAGATAATCCATCACACCTATTCTGATGGCTCAACCCATCCTGTTGAGGAGTGCCCGATGCTTCGGGTGGCCCTGGAAGGGAAAGAGGCTCGGGTCAAGGATGACGTATTGTGGCGAAGTGATGGTGAACTATTTCCCGCCGAGTATTCTGCCCACCCCATTGTCGATGCGGATAGGCATCATGGCGCTGTGATCGTCTTTCGCAATGTATCGGAAGATCGTGCAATCGCTAAAAAGATGCACTATCTTGCAAACCATGATCCCTTGACCGGACTGATGAATCGATTTGCATTCGAGAGGCAAATTGAACAGGCATTGCGGGGTGCCATTTCAGATGGCAGCGAGCATGTATTGTGTTATCTCGATCTTGACCAGTTCAAGCTAGTCAATGATACCTGCGGGCATGTGGCTGGAGATGAACTTCTGCGCCAGATCAGCGCGCTACTCCATGCCGATATCCGCCAGGGGGATCACCTGGGTCGACTCGGTGGTGATGAATTCGGGGTCATGCTGATGAACTGTTCACTGGATGATTCCCTCGCCATTATTGACATGATGCGGCGCACCGTTCAGGACTTTCGCTTCGTCTGGGATCGAAAAGTATTTGTCATAGGCGTCAGCGCGGGTGCTGTCGCAATTACGCGGGATACCCAGAGCACCGCAAATGCCCTGAGCATGGCGGACACTGCCTGCTATGTGGCCAAGGAGAATGGTCGAAACCGTGTGCATATCCATAAATACGGTGATACTGAGCTGGCCTGGCGTCATGGGGAGATGCACTGGGTAGCTAAAATTCATGAGGCTTTAGAAGAAAACCGCTTTATTCTAAATTTTCAAACCATCATCTCTCTCGAGCCTGCGATGGAAACAGGAGCGATGTGGGAGATCCTGGTTGCCTTACGGGATCAGCATGGAAACATCGTTCCACCAGGCGCCTTCATACCTGCGGCGGAACGCTACAATCTCATGACTGATATCGACCGTTGGGTTGTGCGCAGATTTTTTGACTGGTTTGTTGCGCACAAGTCCCAATTGGAAAATATGGAATTCTGTAGCATCAACCTCTCTGGCTCCACGTTGGCCGATGAAAAGTTTTTGGAGTTCATCCTCACGGAGTTCAAGCGGACATCCATACCACCTCAGAAAATCTGTTTTGAGATAACGGAAACAACCGCAATTGCCGATCTTGCCCGCTCAGTACGCCTCATCAATGAACTAAAGAGACTGGGTTGTCGCTTTGCGCTGGACGACTTCGGCAGTGGCATGTCCTCCTTTGGTTACTTGAAGAACTTGCCCGTTGACTTCATTAAGATTGACGGTAACTTCGTGAGAAATATCTCTACTGATAATATCGATCTTGCCATAGTCGAAGCCATCAATCAGGTTGGCCATGTGATGGGAATCCAGACAATTGCTGAATTCGTCATGGATGAAGAGACACTGACCATGCTGACAACCATCGGCGTCGATTACGCTCAGGGATATGGCATTGGAAAGCCAGAATTGCTCGAGCCAGACGGTTAGAAGACCAGAGATCAAAGTATTTAGCCTGGCACATCCTTCAAGCGAGTATATCCTTTCCCCTTTGGATCCTATCCATGAAGATTTCAGTGATTAATTACTGCTGATCTAGCATTTGCAATAGACCATCCATGTCATATCTCACTAACATCTTCTTCATGGCCTTCGCCAACTCAGAGTGACTCTGAGTGATGTCATCCAGGAGCTTTTCCATATCCTGAAGCTTTCCTTCCATTGTTGCTACCCGGAAAGTTTGTTTCCACTCTCTGGGTAGCCCGGTTAAACCAGATGATAATTTCTCAATTATTGATTCACTCTGTTGTTTATCATCATCACTATATGTAAAGCGTAGATTGAGGTGTTTCTCAATGGCAGTGAAGAGATCGGTATCTCTGAATGGTTTTCTAAGGTAATCATCACAACCTGCCTCAATGATTTTGCTACTTCCCTCCTCGGATATATTGGCACTTATTACGATAATCCTACAGGTTTCTCCTTTCGATGAATCCCTGATTAGTCGAGTAGCCTCATAACCGTCCATTATAGGCATTTTTATATCCATCAATACAAGCTGTGGATGCCACTGAGTAAATATATTAACCGCATCGGTACCATTTGAGGCTTCCCGAACCTGAAATCCCACTGGTTCCAAGATCTTCCTAAAGAGTGTCCTGTTATCCTCATCATCTTCGATAATGAGTACCCGGTATTCAGGCTGCCCGGACTCCAGGCCTGTCACAATCCTGGACTGAACCGGTTCTTCAACCCCATGCTGATCTCCAGATAGTACAGGTAGAGTCAAGGAGAAACGTGATCCAGTCCCTACATGACTACCTACTTCTATTTCACCGTTCAACAGATCCAGATAGCGACTGACAATTGATAGACCCAACCCTGTTCCCTCATAGGATCTACTTCCTACAGGTAGCTGAGTAAATTGATCGAAAATTCTTTTTTGATCCTCAGGTCGGATACCTCTACCAGTATCTTCAACAACAAGGCTCAAATTCAAACGTTCATTATCAATTGGAGTCGTCTTCACGCTCAGGGATACACTTCCAGCATCTGTATATTTTACTGAATTAGCAAGCAGATTAAGCAGAATCTGTCTGGTCTTGCGAGTATCCGTTTTTATATATTTTTTCAGGTTTTCATCACGGTGGACGATTAATTTCAACCCTTTCTCTTCAGCCTTCGGATAGATAAGTACAATTACGTCATCAATCAACCTATAAAGATCAATCGACTCTTCCGACAAAACCATCTTACCCAATTCAATACTGGACATATCGAGAACATCGTTTATCAGTGACAACAGATGTTCACTACTACGTATCACGATACTCAGATTCTGTTGCTGCGCAGGGCATTGACTGCAAGTCCGCTCGAGAAGATGTGAAAATCCAAGAATAGCATTCAATGGCGTACGTAATTCATGGCTCATGTTGGCAAGAAATTCAGTTTTTGCCAGATTGGCTATATCAGCATCTTCGCGCGCCTGCTCCATGGACATGAGTGCATTCTCGACCTTCGCCTGACTCTTTTCCTGTTCTCTGTAGGCAGATTCGAGTCCATCCAGCATATGATTGAATGTTTCGCCAAGCCGAGAAACCTCATCAAAACCCGTGACGGGTAACCTGCTATTTCCAATACTGTTAAAACTGATGTTTCGCGTACCCTGCTCTAAATTACTCAACTGCCGTGTCAACCGCACAGCCAACATTCGACTGGCAATGACCACGAAAATCATGGTGATCAGCGCGATAATCAGATAAAGCCATAAAAGATTATTCACCTGCTCTTCTATATTGTGTGGATCCGCATAAGTGGTTACAGCCAGATCGCGCACATCAATAAAACCTAACCCTGGAACAGGATAGGTGACTGCAATCCAACCGTCAGGAACAGGATCACCAGTTTTTAGAAATATTGCATCACTGCCGATCTGATGAAACTGGATTCCGAATAGAGGATGCTGATTATGTTCTCTGTGAAATGAGTCATTTTTTATTAATTCAATAAGCGCATGTAAGGTAAATTGAAACACAAGAACACCTTCCGGCTGTCCCGTATTGCTAAAGATAACCGGTTCGGCAAAAACAAAGTAAGATATATCATCAATTACAATAATCTCCGATCTGTCCTTGCCATTCTCCACAACTTCAGACAGCCACCCACAGCCTACTACAAGAGAACCCTCGTCATTTTTTGCGAAAGGCTTACCCATAAAGTCGGTAACCGCTATAGTGATAGGAATATTATTGATATGGCGAAGATCCCCAAGAAAACTACGCAGATATACCTCCCTGCCAACATCATCCACTATGGCATTACCAATCAAAGTATTACTCGCCAAGGACGAAAGTGAGCGTTTCAAAACGATCAGGTTATCTTTTATATGTTCCGCAAGATCATGGGCACTCTCTTCCATTGAGCGTTCAAGGCTGTTTAACAGTTGATCCCGCATATAGAAATAGGAAACCCCACCCAATAAAAATGTGGTCAGCAGGGTAAGCAATGCAGCAGCCACTGCAATGCGAAGTTTTAAACTCCAGTACATCTCTTTCAGTCAGTCACTCTTGACGACATTACCATTTATTGGCTCAATTACACCGTCTCTCCGGTAGCGAGCCATAAAAACCTGTTCCTGCCGTAGAGCATCGTGCCTTTCTGGAGTAAATGGAGCTGCATAATAACCTGTTAGTCCCTGATATTGTTTAACCTGCTCTAGGGCATCACGGATTGCGCCTCTGTCAGTAGAGCCAGCTAACTCGATCGCACGCGCAAGTATATGGATAAGATCATAGGCATGACCGAAACCCACGGGTGATTCGATCTTTTCATACTCATCGATTCCATATAGACGCTGCGTGACTGACATGACTCTATCCCGCATCCCGGGATCTGCCTTGAAAAAACTGAAAGTCTGCACCACGGAAAAGTCCAGCTTGTGGAGCATCTCGCCACTCTTTTCCACCATCCTGCCGCCTGTAACCCCCCAATGACTGACGATCGGTACCGGTTCACCCTCTCCCAGGGTCGCAAGCTGGCTGACAAGAAGTGACCCTTCCATATCGTTGGCAACCAGTATCACCGCCTCCGCGCCCGCATCCACTAGTCTCATATAGTGGCGAAGCATCACCTTTTCTCCCCAGTTGTACCATACTGGCTCGAGGATCTTCAGCTCTGAATTCGTGGCTTGATAACGATTTATTGCTTTTGCATTACTCCTGCCCCAACCCGTATTCGGCAGCAGTACACCAACTTGTGATATCCCCTTGTCAACTGCGTGTTGCAGCATCACAGGTATTGCAAACTGATCCTTTAACGAGAGACGAAAGCTATAACTGGGATTGTACCCATGATCAGTAATCCCATCCGCTGCTCCCCAGGCATCGAGCAGAACAATTCCTTCTCGATGCACGAGTGGCAATACATCCAGTATCACGGGGCTGAAGCGTCCGCCAATCACCGCCACCAAATCCTTAATCTGCACAAACTGGCGAATATTCTCCCTGCCCCTGGCCGGTACTGAGCGATTGTCCTTGGTAAGCAACTCCAGGGGCCTACCGCTTAGCACACCACCTGCTCCATTTATCTCATCCATTGCCACACGAATGCCACGCTCGATGGATTGTGCTGATGTGCTGTTCAGCAGGCCGTATTCTCCATCGAAGCCGATATAGACTGGGTCCTCTCCCTCCGCTTGTGAAACACCGCCTAGCGATATAAGCAAGGCATAAGCAAGGAGACTTACATATAAAGGCATTGAATACCTCCTGATTTGAATTTCTTCATCCTATGTACACGAAAAACTATGCGCTGGACAATTCCCGCCATACAACTTGGTTTCTCCCTGCCTTTTTCGCCTGATACAGATTTGTATCCGCCACCTCTAATAGTACTTTACAGGTTATCCCCGACCAGGGAATGACTGTGGAACCACCAACACTGATTGTCAGGCGCTTGTCTTCCAACCCCAGTTCATGCACAAGATTCAGCTCCTCTACATTGCTGCGTATCTGCTCAAGAAATCTCCTTGCGCCTTCGCTATTCGTATCGGGCAACAGAACTACAAACTCTTCTCCACCATATCTTGCCACCAGATCAGCAGGCCTGCTCAGAGATTGCGCAATGGTCTGCGCAACCTTTATCAAGGCCTTGTCACCGGCAAGATGACCCAGATTGTCGTTATACTGTTTGAAATAATCGATATCCAGAATAGCGACGGAAATAAATTTTTTCGCGCGCATCGCCCGATACCATTCATTCTCGATCTTTTCATCAAACCAGCGTCTATTGGGTATTTCCGTCAAGGGGTCCAACTTCGCCAACTGCTCAAGCAGTTGACGTTGATGGACATAATTCAGATGATTCCTCACCCGCGCCTTGACGATATCAGCATTGAAGGGTTTGCTAATATAATCGACCGCGCCAAGATCCAACCCCCGACCCTCATCCAGGGTTGAGTTCAGCGCCGTCAAGAATATGATCGGTATGTTGCGGGTCAGATCATCTTTTTTCAGCTGCCTGCAGACCTCCAGCCCATCCATCTCAGGCATACGAATATCCAGCAGGATCAGGTCCGGGGGATTGAGACGGATAGCTCGGAGTGCAAAACTTCCACTGGGGGCAACGCGTAATTCATACCCTTCATTACCCAATACCTGCTTTAACAGATTCAGATTATCCGGAGAATCATCCACCATGAGTACACTCAGTGGATCTGCTTTTGATATAGGTATCATCTGTTAGTTCAACCATTGCCACCAAATATTTTATCAGGCTTTTCAATTCCTTATCGCCTGATGGATTTGATAGTTCCACTATCGCATCAGCTGCCGGACAAGCAATTACCATGTACGCATGGGCAAAATATTACAATATATTCTTGGCGTTATGCTTGATCCTCAAAAAATGGCCATTCCTGAAAAAACAAGCATCAGTTTATTAGTAAGTATATGGTAACTAATTTATAATATCCTAATTAATCCCTGCCGACATCGCCAAAACTTGTCACCGCAACCAAAGCCTCCGACCATCGTCAGATTAAACAGCACATAAAAAAAGTGCACCCCCCTATTGAAGGGCACACCTCCCTTCACGGCCCGGCCTTACTTTATCTTGACCGATTTGGTCAGGCTGTTATTGGCCTCATCCAACTCCATGACGGCATCATCCATATCAGCGACCGCCTCGAGGATGTAGGTGCCCGTCTTGAGATCGGGTATCTGAACACTCCATGTGAACTCTATCTCCGTACCCGCCAGCGGCGCGTCGGTCACGTACTCCGCCGCAATCAGGTTGTTATCGAGGTAGAGGCTCACCCAATAACTGCCAATCACATCCGCGCTACCCTGGTTGGCGATGGTCATGCCGAGGTTGGCCAGCTTGCCCACGGTCAGCGTTCGCGGTGTCGATATACCGGTCACCGTGAGGTCGGGCAACAGGGTGATGCCACTGCCCGACAGGGTCACACTGGTCGAAGATTGATCCGGATCGTCGGAGAGTACCGTCAGCGTATCGGTCAACACGCCATCGAGGGTGGGCGCGAAGGTGACCGCGATCTGACAGGCCTCCGCCGGCAGCAGGCTGGCCGGACAGTCGTTGATCTGACTATAGTCAACACCATTGGCGAGTGCGATATCGAAGAGCATCAACTCGGCCGTTCCGAAGTTGGAGACGGTGACCAGCTGTTCCGCCGATTGGCCGACCATGACATCGCCAAAATCGATGGCGCTGGGTGTCAGGGAGATGTCGGGTCCATCGCTGCCGGGCAGGATCTCGAACAGATAGGCAGCGCCGGTATTTGCGCCCAACAGGGTATCGTGCAGCGCTGCACCCCCGATCACCGTACTACCTGAGATCCCCACCGCTTTGGTCCCGTAGCCCCCGAAATAATCGTAAGCCAGGCCATCGCTGGCGAGCAGTTTGAGCTGTTCGCTCCAGACACCGCCCGCATCGCGGGTGAAGACATAGGCGGAACCGGAATCGGTACCGTTGTCGTCGTCCAGATAGGCGCCCACCACCAGGTTGTCGCCATCCAGATCGACCGCAAAGCCGAAGCTCTCATTGTAGCTGGCGTCGCTGGCGATAAGCTTCTGCCATTCGCTCCAGACACCGCCAGTGTCGCGAGTGAAGACATAGGCGGCGCCGGTATTGTAGGCGATCTGGTCGTCGCCCGAGCAACCGACCACCAGGGTATCACCACTCACGGCGACCGATTTACCGAACTGGTTGTAATCCGCATTATCACTGGGGATGAGCGCACCTTGCTCGCTCCAGACACCCGCACTGTCCCGGGTGAAGACATAGGCCATGCCGGAATCGATCAGCGTACCGTTGTAATCGTAGCCTATGGCCGATATCACCGCGGTATCCCCATCCAGACCGACACTCCTGCCAAAGTTTTCGCCTGAGGTGTCATGGCTGGCGAGCAGCTTCTGCTGCAGGCTCCAGAGCCCCGCGCTGTCCCGGGTGAACACATAGGCGGAGCCGGAACTGTCTCCCATATCGTCGTCGCCATAGGCGCCGACCACCACGGTATCCCCACTCAGGGCCAACGCTTCGCCAAAATAGTCACCCGCCTCGCCGTCATAGGCGGTCAGTTTCTGCTGCTCGCTCCAGCCCCCCGCGCTGTCGCGGGTGAAGAGATAGGCGGCGCCCGGCGGGGGGGCGAAGAAGTCCCAGGACTCCTTACCGATCACGGCTGTATCGCCCTGCACGGCGACCGCCCAGCCAAACCTGTCATCGGCCGCGCCGTCGCTGGCGGTGAGCTTCTGCTGCTGGCTCCAGACCCCGGCGCTGTCGCGGGTGAAGACATAGGCGGCGCCGGCCTCGCTGCCCAGGTCGTCGTCGCCATAGACGCCGACCAGGGCGGTATCCCCATCTACCGCCACGGAGTAGCCCAGGTAATCGGAGGCTTCGGCATCGCCGGCGACCAGCTTGGCGACTTCGTCGATTGCCGGCGTCACCGCATGCGCGGCGGCGCCGAAAAATAGGCTGAAGCCTATGGCCGGTAACAAAAATATCGTTTTCATGGAATGCTTCATCGTCACTATCCTAATGGTATAAATATTGATTTGGGTTGTTTTTCCGTTCAAACGGTTTACTTGACAAGGTTGACCCTGGTTCACTGAGCACCTTGTTCCGTTGTTCTGAATTTCTGGCAAACCACTGCTCTAAAGATGCGGTTTTATGGTCGTCTTGCGAATGCAATGACAGGGCGTGATGAGTCTGTTCGTCAACAGAATTAAATTATTACAACACGGATCGAACGGCCCAAATGTTTCAATGTGCGACAATATTGTTTCAGTGTGTTACCGGCCTCACTATCACGGTATGTCAGCGCCCCCGCCTACCGCTGTCATCGTCTTGATCACCACACAGATGAGGTGTAGCATCCCGCCCCCACTCAGCTTTGGGCAATCGATTTGCCCATCCTTAAATCCATATAGAGGTTAATGAATGTCACTTCGTAAACTTAAACAAACAACCATTTCATTGGTTTTATTGACCCCCTTGCTGGTTTCTTCTGGCCTGACTCATGCCGGTAATGGTGGTGGAGGCGGTGGTGGTGGCGCTGGCCCTGGTGTTGTTGATGATGATACAACCGATACGACCGAGCCTAACTGGACCGCATTGTTGGGCTCGGATACTACCGATTACGGTAACGATATTGCGGTCGACGCCTTTGGTAATCTTGTGGTGGTGGGCGATACCTTTGGCAGTGTGAATGGCGACAGCTTGCAGGGCAGCCAGGATATGTTTATCGCGATGTACGATCCCGATGGTTTATTACTTTGGTCGGATCAAATAGGTTCAGTGGATTTCGATCGTTACTTTGGTGTAAGCATTGATGGTTTCGGTGATATCTATGCCATCGGTTCTTCATCCGGCAGTCTCGCCACCACCAATCTGGGAAGCAATGACATCATCCTTAGCAAATATGACAGTACGGGAAATCTGCTCTGGCTAAGCCAATTGGGTACCACCGGTTCGGATCATGGTTACAGCGTGAGCACTGACAGCCTTGGCAATGTCTATATCTGTGGTGAGACCACCGGTAGCTTTGGTGCCAGCAACACAACGTACAATAGTGATGCCTTTGTTGCCAAGCTGGATACGAACGGCCATACGCTATGGATCGATCAGTTCAGTTCCTCATTCCAGTTGGGTGAAGGCGAAGAGTGCCGTGATATTGCTGTTGATCCATATGACAACGTCTACGTTACCGGTTATACCCCGGGTGCACTGGTGGAGGGTGCCAGTGGCGCCGAATTCTATGTGAGAAAATATGCCGCGGCTGGCAGCGTTGAGTGGACCACCCAGCGTGATTCCGTGTACTTGAATGAGGCCAATTCGATAGCTGTCGATACAGTGGGCAATGCCTATGTCGCGGGAACGGGCGGTCTGGATACGGCAGTATCGGGCCTTGAGGATGCCTTCATTGTGAAATTCGATGCAGCAGGTGTTGAACAGTGGGCTGAATTGCTCCAGTCAACGGGCCAGGAGTCGTTGAACGGGGTTGACGTCGATGATGCCGGCAATGTGTATGTCGCGGGCTTCACCGATGGCACTCTTGCCTCGGCCAATGATGGCGACACGGACATTATTTTTGCACGCTATGATACAAACGGCAGCCTGCTGTCGGTCATACAGAATGCCACGACAAGCTGGGATCGCGCCAATGGTATTGCCGTCGATGCTACCGGTTCCGATTATTACCTGGTCGGTAACACGGACGGTGATCTTGATGGTGAACTCAATAATGGCGCTCATGATCTCTTTGCCACGCGAAACAGGCCTTGATATCTGGCTCCATGCAGCAAAACAAACAGCCCTATCTTACGATAGGGCTTTTTTTTACTTGCAACCCGGCGACCTGGTCTTTATTTCCATCTCTCAACTCAAGTTTCGGAGTTCAGGTACTCCAATAAGATATCAAGCGGAGAGGGAGATATGCCTGTCACCAGGCGCGCTCTGGCCGCCTCTTGGATCAATGTGACACGTATCACGCCATCTTGGTTTAGGATTTGAAAGCACTCGATTCTGACCGAAAACAGGGTCAATCGATCTTAAGTCTAAAGGCACTATGGAACAGAAGAAACCGGCCGCTAACATCAGAGTGACCATGGTAGGTTAGTGATCCGATCCGCCCATTGACATGCCATGAATGAGAGGTCAGAGCGGGGATGTGATAGAACTGCCCCCCGTTCGGAAACAAGGTCATTCCCTCCCCCCGCGGGGGACGCCTCCAGGGATGGAGGTGGTAGAGCGACGCAGGAAGCCAAAGCCGAGGGCTAGGGTGGGGGCGCTCATATGGTGTTGAATTTCATGCCATTACTTCCCCTCCCCCCAGCCCCTCCC